>NZ_JAPSHI010000007.1:0-167212 GCF_031180005.1 Paenarthrobacter sp.
TCCTGATTTTCGGCTCCGATGGCAAGGTCTACGAGTCCGAGGAACCTGTTTGGGACGAGAAGCGGGTGGAGCGCGCCCGCTGACCGCGGACGCTCTCTCACATTCCAACGGTATTCCGCGAACGCTCCTGCACCTGCTGCGAGAGGGTGCGGCTTTAGGACTTGGGATGTGAGAGAGCGTTGGTGAGCAAATGATCACGCAGAATGATTAATTGAGCAAACCTTGCTACGGTTGAAGCATGGGAACTGCTGACCGCCATCGACTCATTGGCGAGTTGTTGCGCACCCGCGAAGAAGCCACAGTGGATGAACTTGTCCAAGCTACGGGAGCCTCCGGGGCTACCGTCCGACGAGACCTCGAAATTCTCGCAGCTAACGGAGTGCTGAAACGTGTCCACGGCGGCGCCCGCAGCTTGCTGGCACGAGGAGACAACCCCGGCTACGGGCAGCGCGAATTGGAAGACCGGGAAGCCAAGGTCCGAATCGCGTCTGCGGTAGACCAGCTGATCAAAGACCGCGAGCACGTGTGGCTGGACAGTGGATCAACGGCGACGGAGATCGCACGGTGCCTGAGCACCAGGGCACTCACGGTTATGCCCATGTCCCTGCACGGCGTCGAGGCGCTGACAAGCAACAATGAGGGCCACACTCCGGAGCTCATCCTGCCTGGTGGCCGCCTTACCCCTGGCGAACAGTCGTTCAGGGGACCCATGACTGAAGCAAATGTTCGCTCATTGAGGTTCGACACCGCCGTCGTAACTCCCTGCGCTCTCAACCTCAAGGATGGACTGCTGGCCCACGACCTCGAGGACGCTGCAGTCAAACGCGCCGGACTGGAATCGGCAGTGAGGGTGATAGTGGCGGCCTCAGGAAGCAAATGGAACGCCAACGCGCTAGCGCTCGTTGCGGCCATGGACACCGTGGCCGTCATCGTGACAGACCAAGAACCATCTCCCGAAGATCTTGCCCGGCTCAACGAACTTTCCGTGGAAGTTGTGATTGCATGACCACCAACACCAGAAGCACCACCAACGTCAACGCCGCTGCCGTGGCAACGTTCCTGATCTTCGGCATGAACGGCCTGGTCTTCGCCAGCTGGGCCGCCCGGATTCCTGCCGTGACCGAGGCACTCAGCCTGACATCCGGCCAGATGGGCACGCTGTTGCTTTGCACCGCCGTCGGGTCTCTGCTGGCGCTGCCATCAGCCGGATGGGTGGTGGGCCGGATCGGTACAGCCAATACCGTCCGGTTGGCCGGCATCGTGGCGGGCACTGCGGGCGCGGCCATTGCCTTCTCCCTGATGGCCGCCTCCGTGCCCGGCACGGCGGTCGCCCTGTTCTTCTTTGGCATTGGCATCGGCCTGTGGGACGTGGCCCAGAACATTGAGGGCGCAGACGTCGAGCACCGGCTGAAGCGCACCATCATGCCGCAGTTCCACGCCGCCTTTAGCGGGGGTGCTTTCCTTGGCGCACTGATCGGCGCCGGCCTCTCGCAGCTGGGTGTCGGCCTGCCGGCGCACTTGCTGGTCGTCGCGGCCATCGCCGTCGCCTTGGCGTTGACAGTCCCCAAGTACTTCCTGCCACACGAGGTAGAACAAATTCACGACGGCGGCGTGGCGGCTGAGAAGGGCCCCACGGCTTGGCGGGATGCCAGGACGCTGCTCATCGGCGTCGTAGTCCTGGGGGCCACGCTCACCGAAGGTGCGGGCAACGACTGGATTGCGAAGGCCGCAGTGGACGGGCTTGGTGCCTCGGAATCCACTGGCGCATTGCTATTCGCGCTCTTCGTCCTGGCCATGACCGTGATGCGCTTCCTGGGCGGCCAGGCGATCGACAAGTTTGGACGAGTGAACGTCCTCCGGGCCAGCATGGCCGCAGCTGCCGTGGGCTTGGCCTTGTTTGTGTTCGCCGGAAACGTGATCCTGGCCGGCGTTGGTGCAGCCCTTTGGGGCATCGGCGCCGCATTGGCCTTCCCCATGGGAATGTCGGCCGCAGCGGACGATCCCAAGCACGCAGCTGCACGCGTTTCGGTGGTCTCCACCATCGGCTACGTCGCGTTCCTTGCTGGCCCTCCCCTGCTGGGCTACTTGGGCGACCACACCGGAATCCACATGGCGTTGCTGGCCATCGGAGCGCCTATTTTGCTTGCCCTGCTACTTGCCGGCGTTGCGAAGCCCTTGCCGCCCAAATAGTCTGTCCGTCCGCTCCGGCATTCTCCTTGATGCATATATTGCGAAAACGCCACCACATCAGCAGAACAATCCCAGCGGCGAGGCAGGCACCCCCCAGTACGTCGCTTAGCCAGTGGGCCGACAGGTAGGTGCGGCTGATCATCATGGCGATGACACCAATGACTGCTGTCAGCGCCATCCACCAGCGTCCGATCAAGAGAGCAAGCACCACAAGGAACGCTGTCGTGGTGGATACATGCCCTGAGGGGTATGAACCAGTGTCAGATAAAACCCTGGCGCCCTCCGGCCTATCTCTACCCACCACGGCTTTGGCAAGCTGTGTCAGAGCCAGCACTGCGACGCCGCTCAAGGCGGCGAACACTGCGGCTATGGGTCGCTGCCAAACGACGAGCGAAATCGCCAGCACAACGTGGAAAACCAGCATCCCCGCATACCCAGCCCAATTGAGGACCACGTTTACGCCATCCCAGAAGGGTGAGTGCAAGGTGAAGGCGTAGGCCTGCCACGTGGTGTCCACGCCATTGAAAGCCGGCTCGCCTTGCCCGGCCATAAGCAGCACCCCGGGAACTGCGAAGGCACAGAGCAGGAGTACTCCGGTGGTGACCACCTGCCAGCTGGGCCGTTGGCGCGGCTCGAGTACACGAATCATCCATTCATCGTAGCCACGGCAACTGAACGGCGACGGCACGCGTTAGTGTGATGGGATGCGAGGCTTCTTGGGCAAAGGCCCCAAACGGGTTGCTGGATTCGATCATTACCTGGTCCGGGCGGTGTCCCGGCAGCCCCAAGGTGATCACGACGTGTTCTTCCGCGAACTCTCTGCCGCAGCCACAAAAGGCAAACTATGGTTTGGTATCGCGGGGATCATGGCCACGTTCCCCGGAAAGCCCCGGAGGGCAGCCCTGCACGGGCTCCTTGCCTTGGGCGTCGCCTCCGGGATTACGAACCTGGTCTTCAAAACGGCGTTGCCCCGCACTCGTCCACTGCCGGAGCACTTGCCAATCTTCCGTTTCGTGCACCCCCAGCCGATCAGTTCTTCCATGCCGTCCGGTCATTCCGCGTCCGCAGTGGCGTTTGCGGTAGGGGCCGGTATGGTCTCCCCGGCACTGGGCGCCGTACTGGCTCCCGTCGCTGCCGGCGTTGCATACTCGCGAGTGCATACGGGTGCCCATTGGCCCTCCGATGTGGTGTTCGGTTCCGCTCTCGGCGCGGGCGCAGCTCTGCTGACCCGCAAATGGTGGCCAGCCCGACCGCCCGAGCCGACTCCCCGGCGGATGCCTGCGGAGGCACCGGCAATATCCGACGGCGAAGGGTTGAGTATCGCGGTCAACGTCCTAGGTGGGTCTTACTCCCCCGAGACTGCCGAGTTGCTGAAGAATATATTCCCTAAAGCGTACATAAGGGAGATTGTGGAGGGCGAAGACGTAGCTGCAGAGATCGGTGCAGTCGCAGTCCGGCCTGGCACCTTTGCGCTCGGTGTCTGGGGCGGTGACGGAACGGTGGGCACTGCGGCGGCGGCCGCCGTCGAGCATTCACTGCCCCTCCTGGTACTCCCGGGCGGAACCCTCAACCACTTTGCCCGCGACCTCGGCACCAGCTCGATTGACGACGCGATTGATGCCGTGACTAAAGGACATGCAGCGTATGTCGACCTTGGACACGTAGCGGTGGAACGGGGGCTTCCTGAGACACCGGAGACCACCGAGTTGGCCATGCTAAACACAGCCAGCGTAGGCGTGTACCCCAACTTGGTGAGGCGGCGGGAGCGGCTCCAGCCAGCCATGGGCAAACCGCTGGCCAGCTTGGTTGCATCACTGCGAACGTTCGGAGTGAACTCCCCCACCACCCTCTTGGTAGACGGGGTGAAGCACAAACTCTGGATCCTCTACATGGGCCGGGGCAGGTTTTATCCCAGCGACCATGCACCGCTTCGCAGGCCTGTGCTGGACGACGGTGTTTTTGATCTGCGCATGATCACTGCGGACGAGCCGTTCGCCCGGGCGCGACTGCTGTGGGCGGTAGTGACCGGCACCGTCGCCGCCTCCAAAGTTACCCACTTGACCGAGACCACCTCCATCACGGTGGAGGCTATTGGGCAACCTTTGGTCCTGGCGGTTGACGGGGAACCCAAGCCCGGAGTACGACGTGCAACGTTTACTGTGAAACCACGCGAGCTCACCGTGTACTCGGCGCTGCCTGTCATCCGCGAGGACTACCCTGACTGAACCCTGAATCATCCCTGAGACAGGCGATTTACGTCCCCTCCGTGAGTAGCGTTGTAGGTACATTCAAAACTCACTTGCACACACATGTGCTCCGAGGAGGGAACGCTTCCATGATCGAAGCAAAAGGCCTGACCAAGGTCTACGGCGAGAAGACCGCCGTTGCCGGCGTCAGTTTCACTGTCCAAGCCGGACGGGTGACGGGCTTCCTGGGCCCAAACGGTGCCGGCAAGTCAACCACTATGCGCATGATCATGGGACTGGACGCTCCTACGTCAGGCTCTGTAACTGTGAACGGTGAGCCCTTCGCCCAGCACAAGGCGCCGCTGCGCGAGATTGGTGCCCTCTTGGACGCCAAGGCTGTCCACACGAGTCGCACCGCTTACAACCACCTTCTTGCCATGGCGGCAACGCACAGCATCCCCAAGAGCCGGGTTCGTGAAGTCATCGAGATGACCGGCCTGGGTGACGTTGCAAAGAAGAAGGTCAAGGGATTCTCGCTCGGAATGGGCCAGCGCCTCGGTATTGCCGCCGCGCTGCTGGGTGATCCGCAGACCATCATCCTGGACGAGCCGGTCAACGGCCTCGACCCTGAAGGTGTGGTCTGGGTTCGCAACCTCGTCAAGTACCTGGCCTCCGAAGGCCGCACAGTTTTCTTGTCCAGCCACCTCATGAGTGAGATGGCCCTGACGGCAGACCACCTGATAGTGATCGGTCGCGGCAGGATCATCGCCGACGCACCCATTGCCGAAATCATCACCGGCAAGGGCAACGCACGCACCCGTGTCCGCACCGATCAGCCGGAACGCCTCATGCAGCTCCTTGCGGGAACCGGTGTTTCCGTGGAGGTCCACGAGCGCGAGCTTCTGGAGGTTTCCGGGCTCGATCCCCGAGAAATCGCCCGAACCGCCTTGGACAACCAGGTCATGGTCTACGAGCTGACCCCGCTCCAGGCAAGCCTGGAAGAGGCTTACATGGAACTGACCAAGGACGAGGTCGAATACCACTCGCACATCACCACCGGGGCCTCGGTTCCCGCTCAGGCCGGAGGGAAATAGACATGAGCACCACTACCTTGGACCGCAAGTCCATCCGTAACTCCGTCGGTCCCGGACCGGCGTTCCACCGCGTACTCAACTCGGAATTCATCAAGTTCCGCACCTTGATGTCCACCCTGATCCTCCTGGCCTCCACTGCGGTTGTCATGGTTGGCTTCGCAGCACTTGGCGCGTGGGGAACGGGCCAGTTCGCAGAGCAGGCGGCCCAGGATCCCCAAGCCGCTGCGGCCATCGCCGCGCAGGGCGGGGACCTCGCGGTCACCATCCCAACCTCGGGCATCGCCTTCGCGCAGCTCATCCTCGGTTCCTTGGGCGTCCTGCTCATGAGCTCCGAGTTCACCACCGGCATGGCACGTTCCACCTTTGCCGCCGTGCCCAAGCGCATGTCGCCGTTCCTGGCCAAACTCATTGTGGTCATGGTCAGCGCTTTTGTTCTCACCGCAGTCTCCACCTACATCGCCGGCCTGGTGTCGCTGCCGATCGTTGACAGCTACAACCTCAAGCTGGACCTCGGCAGCTCGCAGTCGGTCAAGCTTCTGCTGGTGAACAGCATCTACATCGCAGCCGTGGCCGCCATTGGTATGGCGCTGGGAACCATCGTCCGCAACTCGGCCGGCGGCATTATGAGCCTGGTGGGCATCTTCTTCGTGCTGCCGATCGCCTTCCAGCTCATCCCCGGAGACTTTTTCAAGGAGGCCAGTAAGTACCTTCCCGGTAACACCATCAACCCGCTGACCGCCGTCGAGCATGTCCCGGACACCCTGGAAGTCTGGCAGGCTACGCTGGTTCTCGGTGCCTGGGTGGTTGTGCCCGTAGCTCTGGCCATGATCCTGCTCAAGAAGCGGGACGTCTAGGACGGGTTGCCGTCTAGGCTCAATTCATGATTGAAGCACCACAGATGAAGGACGCGTCAGCCACCACGGCCGACGCGTCCTTCGCTGAAATTGCCCAGCGTCGCAGGGGCCGGATCCGCCGCTACTTCTACAAGCGCCCTCGCGCCATGGATGCAGTGGTGATACTTTGCTACCTTCTGTTGGCGCTGCCCACCATCATTCCGTCGGCCGTCGACGGCAAATGGCTCGTTGTCGCGATACTCCTGTTGATTGCCACCGCGTTGATTTTCAGGCGCCGGTTCCCGCTTCAAGTGGTTCTCGCCGTCGCACTTCTGGAAATAGCGGCCACCATCTTGAACCCATGGGGTTCGAACGTTTCTGCGGGTCTTTGGTTCGCGCTTTATGCCGTAGCGTCCCTCCGGAAGCGTGCGCTGACGCTGGTGGTTTTTGCCACAGCCAGCTTGCCGCTGAGCCTTCTCTATTTGTTCATGTGGACGAGTCCCAGCGAGATGAACAACTTGCAGGACGTCCCGGAGAACTTCCATCTCATCAACAACATCGCCACTGCCGTGACCATCATGCTCTCCAATCTCCTGGCCACGGGCATCGGCATCTCGGTGCGGCAGCGCAGGGAGCATGAAGCAGAAATCGCGGCGTGGGCCGCGCGGACTACGCAGCTCGGCAAGGTCACCGAGCGAAACAGGATCGCCCGCGAGATGCATGACGTCGTGGCGCACTCGCTGACAGTGATGATCAGCCTCTCGGACGGGGCCGCCGTGGTGGTCAAGAAGGACCCGGAGCGAGCCGGCGACGTTCTCGGTGAACTGTCCCGCACAGGCCGGGCCGCGCTGGCCGATATGCGCCGGGTACTCGGGGTCCTGCGGGACGATTCCGGGCGGCCGGCACCGCTGACGCCCCTCGAATCCGGTCAGAACCTGGCGAAACTACTCGACGGTTTCCGAACCGCCGGGCTGCCGCTGCACTACGCCCATACGGGGCCGGGCCTCCCTGCCGACCCCGCTTTTGAACTGACCGTCTACAGGATCGTGCAGGAGTCGCTGACCAACGTCCTGCGGTACGGTCGATCGCTGAGCCGCGTCGACGTGCACGTGGCCCGCGACGGCGATTTAGTCACCATTGACGTGCTCGACGACGGCCGCGGAACCCGCGAGGACAGCAGCGAATCCGTGGGCAGCCTGGGAACCGGACAGGGTATTGCCGGAATGAATGAACGTGCCGGAATCTATGCTGGAATCGTTACTGCCGGTCCAGGAAAAAGGGGAGGCTGGGCAGTCCATGCCGAGCTCCGCTGGAACGGCGAAAAGGGGGAATCATGAGCGAAGACAACATTAAAGTGCTGCTGGTTGACGATCAGCCGTTGCTGCGGATGGGCTTCCGGCTCATTCTTGAAGGCGAAGAGGACTTCCACGTTGTGGGCGAGGCGTCAGATGGGATTGAAGCCGTCCGCCAGGTGGAAGCCCTGCAGCCGGACGTCATACTGATGGACGTACGCATGCCCGGCATGGACGGTATAGAGGCGACGCGCCGAATCTCGGATTCAGGCGCCGAGGCGCGGGTCATCATCCTCACCACGTTCGACCTTGATGAGTACGCCTTTACCGGGCTGCAAGCCGGGGCCTCCGCATTCCTGCTCAAGGATGTTGCTCCCTCTGAGCTGGTCCACGCTGTGCGCTTGGTCGCGAGTGGCGATGCCGTAGTGGCGCCGCGTGTTACCCAACGGCTGCTGGAAACGTATGTGCGCGGCACCGTTACACCTGGGCACTCACCGAGTCCGCACCGGGACCCGCTCTTGGATGAACTCACACCGCGGGAAACCGAAATCCTCACCACCATCGCGGAGGGCCTCTCCAATGCTGAGATCGCCCACAAATTCTTCCTGTCCGAGGCCACAGTCAAAACGCACGTGCGCCGCATCCTGAGCAAGCTCCAACTGCGGGACCGGGTGCAGGTTGTGGTGTACGCGTATGAGACAGGCCTGGTGGTGCCGAGCAACCCGGACTACTGACCCGTCGTCTGTCGTTGCTGCGCTTCCTGCAGCAGCGGTAGGAGTTCGCCGGGTGAGGATGCCACGGCCGCGGCGTGGGCGGACTCCTCGGGTTCCCCGTAGCCCCAGAGCGCAAAGATGGTTGGTATTCCGAGGCTGGCGGCTCCCTGGATGTCGTGGATCCGGTCGCCCACCATGACTGGACGCGATGTGTCCACGCCCCGCGATTGGAGCCGGCTCAGCGACTCCGCGATCACCTGGCCTTTGCGCGACCGGCCCAGGGCGTCGGATGCGCCACAGACATCTTCAAAGAAGTGTGCTAAGCCAAAGTGGCGGGTCAGCCTGATGGCCTGGTCCTCTACTTTTGATGTTGCCACAGCCATGGGTATGCCCTGTGAGTGCACCTGATGAAGGAGCGCCTCAACACCGTGGTAGAGCTGGGCCTGAAGAGCTCCGGTCCTGGCATAGGCCGTCCGGTAGTGCTTGAGCGCCACCTTCGCTACGTCCTCGTCCAGCCCAACAACGGTCCGGAAAGAGTCCATCATGGGTGGCCCCACGAACCGGCGCAACTGGTCAGGACCCGGCACGGCGGCTCCCACGGAGGTCAGCGCTTCGGCCGCACTGGCGGTGACTCCCTTGGCCGAGTCCACCAGCGTGCCATCCATGTCGAACAGGATGCATGAGTAGGCCCCCGGGAGTGGTTTGTTGTGCTCTGGACGTATCATTTTCTTCGTGGCCTTTCGGTCAAGGAGGAGCTTCGGGGCTCCTGAGGGGCTATTTTCTGGAAGGCATTCATGGAGCGAGCGGGCCTGGACGGCATCGATCAGAGGATCCTTTCAGAGCTCACCAAGAACGCCCGTGTCCCGCACGCCGAGCTGGCAGGAAAGGTCCTGCTTTCCAGGAACGCTGTCCGTCAGCGGATCGAGCGCATGGAGCGGCAGGGCTACATCCAGGGCTACACCGTCGTTGCCGGAGAAGAGACCCAGGATCTTGTGTCTGCATTCCTGATGGTCTACCGGAAGGACCGCATGCGGGGGGCCGATGTTCTGAGTGAGCTCAGGGCGATCCCCGAAATCGTCCTATGTGATGTCCTGAGCGGTGACTTTGATTTGATCGTGCGAGTCCAAGCCCGTTCCCATGGCAGGGTGCAGGAGATTTGGGAGCAGATTTCTGCCCTCCCCGGTGTCACTAACACTGTCACTGCCATGACGCTGTCCAACGTGATTCGACGGGTATCGAAGTAACTTAGGTGCCACGCGTAGTGACGCCGTCAAGAATCAGTTGGGCGGCGTCCCGTTCCATGAGTCCCATCGACGCGACGGCATCGACCACCGCCACCTGGCCGTTCAACGCCCGTTTGGCCACCTCCGCCGCGGCCGTGTAGCCAAGGACGGGTATCAGGGCGGTGGCCAACCCAGCTGAGCCCGCAGCCCGCCCCCCAAGCAGTTCCTCGTTTGCCGTGATGCCTTGGACGCAGTGGGTCCTGAGAATCCGCGCGCCGTTGGTGAGCCAGGAAAAGCCCTGCAGCAAGGCATGCGCAATGACGGGCTCAAAGGCATTCAGTTGCAACTGACCGTTGTCAGCGGCCATGGTGACGGTGGTGTCAGCACCAGCAACGGCAAAGGCGATCTGGTTCAAGGTCTCGGGAATCACCGGATTTACTTTGCCCGGCATGATGGATGAACCCGCCTGGCGGGGTGGTAGTTGGATCTCCCCGAAGCCATTTTGTGGGCCGCTGGACAACAGTCTCAGGTCGCTGCTGATTTTCGAGATCTTGATGGCCGATCGCTTGAGCATCCCGGACACATGCATGAAAACCCCGACGTCGGATGTCGCTTCCAGCAGGTCAGTTGCCGGTATCAGGGGCAACCCGGTGATTTCGCAGAGGGCATCGATGGCCCGCTCCTGGTAGCCGGGCTCGGCAGTAATCCCTGTCCCGATCGCGGTGGCTCCCAGACTGCATTCGAGCATGAGCCCCGCGGACTCCCTCAGCCGGCACCGGTCTTCCTCAATCGTTGCCGCAAAGGCTCCAAACTCCTGACCGAGCGTCATGGGGACGGCGTCCTGTAGCTGGGTGCGCCCTATCTTCAGCACGTGGGCGAAGGCGGCCCCTTTCTCCCGCATGGACTGCGTCAATTGGCCTAGTTCCTGGTCCAGATCCTGCACGGCGGTGATCAATGCGAGCTTGATGGCGGTGGGGTAGACATCGTTGGTTGACTGGCATTTGTTCACATGGTCGATGGGGTGCAGATGCTGGTAGCTGCCGCGGGGATGGCCCATGGTTTCCAAGGCCACGTTGGCGATGACCTCGTTGGCGTTCATATTGGTGCTGGTCCCGGCGCCGCCCTGGATCATGTCCACGCAGAAGTGCTGGTGATGCTGCCCTTCTTCGATGTCACGGCACGCGTGACTAATAGCGGTAGCTATGGCGGGATCCAGGACTCCAAGGCCGGAGTTGGCGTGGGCGGCTGCCCGTTTTACCTGCGCCAGGGCCACCACGAGCCCGGGGTAGCGGGATACGGGGATCCCGCTGATGGGGAAATTATCCAAGGCCCGGGCAGTGTGCGCGCCCCACAAGGCATCGGCTGGGACGCGTATGGATCCCAGGGAATCTGATTCGAGGCGATTCGTCATAGGTGGTCCGTCAGTTCTTGATGCAGATGACTTTGGGTTGGGTCATTTCCTCGTAGGCGAAGTGAACACCTTCGCGGCCCAGGCTTCCGTACTTGAAACCGCCGAAAGGCATACCGTCGAACCGGTAGTCCGATGAGTCGTTGATCATCACACCCCCGGCCTGGATTTCCTTGGCTGCCTTCATCGCATCCCCAAGGGATGCGGTGAAGATCCCGGCATGGAGGCTGAACTCGATGGAGTTGGCAATCCCGATCGCTTCCTCAAGGGTGTCCACAGGGCGGAGCATCACCAACGGGCCGAATACTTCCTCGGACCACAGGCGGCTGTCCTCCGGAACGTCCTCAAGAACCGTGGGGTGGAGGATGTTCCCGGCGGCCTGGTTTCCTGTCAGAACAACGGCACCGTGCTCGGTCGCCTGGTGGACTTTCGCCCGGACATCTTCCAGGGACCGTGAGGTGATCATGGGCCCCACGTCCGTCAGCTCGTCGGAGGGGTCGCCAACTACCAATTCGTTGGTCGCGGCGAGGAAGAGCTCCCGGAATTCGCCGTAGATGGACTTGTCGATCAGGATTCGTTGAACGCCCACGCAGTTTTGGCCGGCAGCCCAGAACGCGCCGGAAACGCAGGAAGCCACGGCTTCCTGGAGGTCGGCGTCCGCCATGATGATGACCGGTGCGTTTCCGCCCAGGTCCATGGAGAGCTTCTTCAGTCCGGCTGTTGAGGCGATGTCCTCTCCAGTAGAGAACCCGCCGGTGAACGACACCATCCGCACGTCCCTCGCAGCGATGATCCTCCGGGCAATTTCGCGGTCGCCATGAACCACCGTGAGGACGTCCTGGGGGAGCCCGGCCTCCAGGAGCGCCTCGGTGAGAAGCTGCGCGGAGAGGGGAGTGAGGGCCGACGGTTTGAGAATAACGGCGTTTCCGCCTGCAATGGCCGGCCCCACCTTATGAGCTACCAGATTGAGGGGATCGTTGAAGGGCGTGATTGCCAGGATGATGCCCAGCGGTTCACGGGAGTACCAGCCCAGCCGGTCCTCGGACCCTTCGTAGGCGTCAAAGGGGACCACTTCACCGGCGTTGCGGCGGGTTTCTGCCGCTGAAAGCCGCAGCGTATTGACTGCACGCAGGACCTCCTTGCGGGCCTGCCTCACCGTCTTGCCAGCTTCAGCGACGATGGTTTCGGTAAAGAGATCGCGCCGGTCCTCCACCAGGTTGGCTGCCCTGTCGAGTATCTTTCCCCGCGCGTCCCGGGAGAGGCCCGCAGCCACCTTGGCTCCCGCGCGGGCAGTATTCAGGACACTTTCGACGGCGGTGGCATCGGTCAGCGGAACGGCACCCACCACGCGGTGGTCGTAGGGGCTGGTGACGTTCTGGAACATCGGCAGAACCGAGGCGTCGGGGGTGCTGGGTGCGGTCTTAGGCATGGGAGGGAACCTCCGAGGTGGCGTGCATGGCGATGATGTCCGAGAGCAGGGCGTAGGCCGTCTCGACGCGTCCGGCGCCGGGCCCGGAAACCGTCACGGGGCCCAGGAGATCGGTGCTGAACGAAACTGCGTTGGTGGCGCCGGAGATCCCAGCCAGTCCATGGGCCAAGGGCACCGCCACGGGCTTCACGCTGGCTGTTACCGCGCCGCCGGCAGATCTCTTCGCTGAGCCGATGAGCTTCCAGCGCAGGCCTTGGCGGGCTGCGTCTTCGACGTCGTCCCGGGTCAAGGAGGAGATGCCCTCACATGAGACGTCCTGCAAGGTGATGCCTGCCTCGAGCAGTTGATTGGCCAGGATTAGCACTTTGAGTCGAACGTCGTAGCCCTCAATGTCAGCGGCAGGGTTGGCTTCCGCGTACCCCAGATCCTGGGCTTCACGAATAGCGGCGTCCAGGTCAAGGCCGGACTCCATGCGCCCCAGTACGTAGTTGCTGGTGCCGTTCAGGATTCCTTCGAAGCCATCGATCTTGAGGCCGGCGAACATCTTTTTGGCCAGGCGGATGACGGGGGTGCCGCTCATGACAGCGCCTTCAAATTCGAAGTGAACGCCATTGCTCTCGGCCAAACCGGCCAGTTCAGGACCCCGCAGGGCCACGGGTCCCTTGTTCGTGGTGCACACGCTCTTGCCCGATTCCAGGGCCCACCGGACGTGCGAGACGGCGGGTTCGCCGTCGTCGGGATTGGTGAAGGTTGCTTCGCAGACGATGTCTGCCGTGCAGGAACGGATCACAGCTTCGTTGTTGGTATCCAGGGAACCGCCATGCTCAGCAAACGTCTCGCCGGCGCCCAGGTTCAGCGCCATGTGAAGATCGATGCCTTCGGCCTCGACCAGGGAGCCGAGCCTGAGATCGGTGATGGCCACAACCCTGAGGCCGAACCCCAACTCCGAACGGAGGGCATCTTCCCGTCTGGCGATGATTTCGGCGAGGGTCCGGTTGACGCCGCCAAAGCCGATCAGCGCGAGGTCGTAGGTTTTCATGGTGCTCCTCAGGTAGGTGGGGGGTGTTGGTTCAATCCTGTGGCCCCTCGGTGTCCGTGGGAGCATGCGGAAACGCCTCAAAGAGTGGCCATTCTGACCATTTGACTGCCGTTTTGCCTCCCAAGCCGCCTCGACATGTGCGCTATACGCATTAACAAATGTTTTTAATGACCATCTTGCGAGGTTTTGTGTTACCTTCATCACTACAGACGCCCTCCCCGGCACCCCAGCCCCGGACTTCACAAGGCGTACCGTTCGCATCTGCCACAAACCGGAGACACCACATGGGATCTTCAGCACCCTTGCAACTGGACCATCAACCCCAGGCCGCCCCTGCTCCTGCCGAAACCGGACTGCGTCGGTCAATGGGTCCACGGCACCTCATCATGATCGCGATGGGAGGTGTCATTGGATCCGGGTTGTTCCTGAGCTCTGGCTACACGATCTCCCAAGCCGGCCCGCTCGGGGCTGTGATCGCCTATCTTGTGGGAGCCTTCGTGGTCTACCTCGTCATGGCATGCCTTGGCGAGCTGGCCATCGCCTATCCCGTTTCAGGTGCCTTCCACATTTACGCGTCCCGATCCATCGGTCCAGCCACGGGCTTCGCCACAGCCTGGCTGTACTGGCTGTGCTGGGCAGTTGCTATCGGCTCGGAATTCACGGCATCGGGTCTCCTCATGCAGCGCTGGTTCCCTGACGTTGAGGTATGGGTGTGGTGCCTCGTGTTCGCCGCCATCCTGTTCGGATTCAATGCCGTATCTTCCAAGTTCTTCGGGGAATCAGAGTTCTGGTTCTCCATCATCAAGGTGGGCGCGATCATTGCCCTGATCGTGCTGGGTGGCGCAGCCCTCTTTGGATTCCACCCACTCTCGGAGTCCGGCAACCATCCGTTCCTCTTTGAGAACTTCAACACCTCCGGTGGACTGTTCCCCAATGGCTTCACCGGAGTCCTGGTGACGGCTTTGGCGGTCTTCTACGCGTTCTCCGGATCGGAGCTCATTGGCGTGGCCGCGGGGGAGACCACTGATCCTGCACGGAACATTCCCAAGGCCATGCGCAGCACCGTCATCCGGCTGCTGATCTTCTTTGTTGGCGCCATCGCAGTGATTGCAGCAACCGTCCCGTATGACCAGGTGGGGCTTGACGAGAGTCCCTTCGTGACCGTGTTCTCCTCCGTCGGAATTCCCTACGCCGCTGACATCATGAACTTCGTCATCATCACGGCGCTGCTGTCGGCCGGGAACAGCGGACTGTTCTCCTGCGCCCGTATGCTCTACTCCCTGGCTGATGAGGGACACGCACCGAAGGCATTGAAGAGGCTCACCCGGCGGGGTATACCGCTCATAGCCCTTTCGGTCAGCATGGTTGGCGGCATTGCATCGCTGATCAGCAGCGTGGTTGCACCGGAAACGGTGTACCTGGCCTTGGTTTCCGTGGCCGGCTTCGCAGTTGTTGGCGTGTGGATGTCCATCACCGCCTCCCACTTCTTCCACCGCAGGGCCTTCGTGCGGAACGGCGGGCGGGTGAAGGACCTTGCCTACAAGGCGCCACTCTTCCCGCTGGTTCCGATTCTGGCCTTCACTCTCTGCTTGATTTCATTGGTGGGCATTGCGTTTGACCCACATCAGATCGCCGCGCTGTACTTCGGCGTTCCCTTTGTTGGGGCCTGCTATGCCTACTTCTACTTCAGGTACCGGCGTCCGGCACAGTCCAAACGGACGTCCTGAACATCCATTCACTGAGCCATGCGGCCGGGTCCTGAGCCCGGCCGCATGGCGCTGATCCAGGGGAAATGATGACGCAGGTTGTGAACCACCGGCTGGGGATCGAGAACCTTTCCAGTTGGCTCGAAATTGACGGCAACGCGTTCGAATCCAATGTCCGGACCATGCTGGCCATGCTGCAGGAGCGCGCCATGCTGTGCGCCGTGATCAAGTCTGATGCCTACGGCCACGGGGCGGATCTCTTGATCCCGTCCTTGGTGCGCCTGGGAGTGCCCTACATCGGAGTGGGCTCCAACTCAGAAGCAGAGACGGCTCGATTCCATGGCTATACCGGCCGGCTGCTGCGGGTCCGCGCCGCTGCGCCCCAGGAAATAGCGGCAGCGGTGGCCCATGATGTGGAAGAACTCGTGGCTGATCCGCAGAGCGCCTGGGAACTGAGCCGGATCGCCGGTGAGGCTGGACGAAAGATCCGGATCCACCTGGACATCAACTCCTCCGGAATAAGCAGGCACAGCCTTGACGTATCGTCGCCGCTGGGCCGGGCCAGTGCGGTAGGAGTGGTGAGCCACCCGCAGCTGGAACTCGCCGGCATCATGACGCACTTTCCCCTGGATGACGTTGGGCATATCGAGCAAGGTCTGGTGCGTTTCAAAGCTGAAGCCATGTCCATCTTGCGGTCGGCCAACGTGCCGCGGAGGCAGGTTCTTCTTCATGCAGCGAATTCGTTTGCCACGCTGAATGCTCCGGCAACCTGGCTGGATATGGTGCGGACTGGCGCCGTGCTGTACGGCGATTCGGATCCCAGTCACCCGGGATTCCGGCGCTGCCTGGCGTTTAAAGCCCGGATCGGCTCCGTGAACAACTACCCGGCGGGAAGCAAAGTGGGTTACGGGCACACCCATACGCTGCGGGCGGATTCAAAGCTTGCCACGGTGACGGTGGGATATGGGGACGGGTATCGGCGTGCACTGGGGCGGGGCGGAACTGTCTTGGTCCGGGGCCATCGGGTGCCGGTTGTTGATGCGATCTCCATGAACTCCATGGTGGTAGACGTATCGGCCATCCCTGACGTGCGGCCAGGTGATGAGGTGGTGCTGTTTGGCTCTCAGGATGGCGCGGAAATCACGGCCGGGGAACTGGAGTCTGCCAATCGCGGGATACTCGCAGATCTATACACAGTGTGGGCAAAGGACTCCCGGATCCTTGCCGGTGACACTGCCATGTGAGAATGGCGTGAGCGCTTGGTGGAAGGAGCGGATTCGTGGAGGTGTCACCGGAGGCGTCGTCGTTGGCCCAGGGCCTTCGCCTGGTTCGCTTAATAACGGACCGCGAAAAGCAGGGTCGCCAGCTTCTAGGTGTCTCGCAACTGGCCGCTGAATTGGATATGGAACAAAGCCGGGTCTCCCGCCTGGCTCAGGAGCTATGCGACCTTGGGCTGTTGGAACGGGTGGACCGGGGTCCATTCCGCGCGGGTCCAGGATTCTTTGGCCTGGCAGCTTCCCTCAACGTTGGCTGGGTTCAGGAGGCGCGGGCAGAGCTGGAGGAGTTGGTGTCCACCTTTGGCCTGAGATCGCGGCTTTCAGTGCGCGACGGCGTCAAGGTGCTCCTTTTGCGTTCATCCACTAACAACTCTGTCCTGGGTGGCTTCGCCAAGCCGGGTATGGTGACGCCGGTCTGGTGTACTGGCGCGGGCAGGGCTTTGTTGTGGGACCATACGCAGGGTGAGCTGGAATCCCTTCTCCGCGACGTGAATTTCATCGGTGTGGGTGGCCCTGCTGCGGCGCATTCCGTGCTGGAAGTCCGTGACCTGATGGAACGCGACAAGCCCAGGGGTTTTGTTGTTGCGGCCGAGGAATTCGAGCATGACGTGTGGGAATTGGCTGTCCCCGTGCGGTCCGCCGGGGGGAGCATTCTCGCGGCACTCAGCATTCTGGGCAACCGATCCAGCATTGAGAAGGCAGCGCCGGAGATCGCCGGGGTGCTCCATGCAATTTCCCGGAGGCTCGGCGCCCCGGGTACCATGCCGGCCTAGAGCGGCAGCGTGGTGCGGCCGCCCACCATGGCTTCCAGCCACTCGCACCATGACCGGAGTGCGATGGCGTAGCTTTCGCGTTGTGGCTCTAACCGCGTTTTGGGGCCAACGATCTGCAGCGCAGCAGCGATCTCTCCCTTGAAGTCCCGGACGGGCGCGGCCAGTGAATAGAGTCCTGGCTCGGCTTCTTCATCAACAATGGAGTATCCACGTGCCCGGGCTTGGTTGAGCCGTTCCAGGAAGTCCTCAACGGACGATGGCGTGTTGGGCCCGTGCTTGACGAACTCCACGGTCCTCAAGAGCTTCCGGATTTCCTCATCCGGGGCATCCCAAAGGAGCGCTTGGCCGGCATCACTGCAATAGGCAGGATAGGGCCGGCCCAGCCATGAACCCACCAGGTTGGCGCTGGCCGGTACTTGTTCGCCAATGGTGACCGTACTGTTTCCACTCAGCACACCCAGGAAGCATGCTTCGTTGGTTTCCGCTGCCAAGCCCTCCAGCGCTGTGAGCCCGTCGGTCTTCAGGCGTTGCTCCGTGACCAACTGGGCATCCGTCAGGATGGACCAGTCCAGGCTGTATTCCCTGTTGTCGGTGCGGGCAAGGAAGCCTTCCTGCAGGGCGCCTTTGAGGCTTCGCGACACCTGGCTGCGGTCCTTCTCCAGGTGGGCCGCGACGTCGGCTACAGTACCGCCGTCGTGCCCTTCTGCGTGGCGCGCCCCCACGGCGAGGATAGCCATCATCCCGCGGCCCATGCTGGAGGTCTTTGACATGGAACGATTCTAGCGACACGCAGCCCTAGTGAATGGCGAAAACCCTGGCTGGGAAGCCGCTGCCTCCCAGGGGTTTGGCCCAGGTGGCCACCAAAACGCCACCGGCTTCGGGCAGATCATCCAGATGTGCCAGGAGCTCAATCTGCCATTTGTCCTGTGCAAGGACGTAGGTCTCCAGGCTGAAGTCCTGCCGGGAGGTGGCCATGCCAGGGTCCGTATCGGTCTGTTCGTGACCCACCGCCGCCACAGCCCGCTGTTCGATCAGGTATTCAAGGACTTCCTGCGACCAGCCGGGAGTATGGCTCGTTCCGGATTCGTCCTTGTTGGCCATGGCCACGGAGTCGGGCCATCGGTGACTCCACCCTGTACGGAGGGCCACGAATGAACCATTGGGGATGGTGCCGTTTCGCGCCTCCCAGGCCTTAACGTCGCCCAGTGTGGGGGTGGCGTCATTGTCCGTGTGCACGCGGTTGCTGATATCCAGGACAACAAGGGGAAGCACCATCTCGTCCACGGGTATCTGGTCCAGCGTCCGTCCGCCGCGCACAAAATGCGACGGCGGGTCCACGTGGGTACCCCACTGGCCCACTATCGAATAGCGGTGGGCAGTGAAGCCGTCGCCTTTCTCCATATCGAAGAGGGCTTCGCGGGATTCGTCCGGAAAGGCGGCAAACCGGGGCTGGCCGGGGTGGAAGGCGTGGGTGAGGTCCGTGAAGGTTCTGTCGCGGAGCAGGGGAGCGAGCTCCTGCCAAAGTCCTGTGGTCATGAGGCCACCCGGCTTTCGGCAACCGGGGTCAGGACGCTGCTGGAGACGTTCAGGGGCCCGGACACTTCAATAACGGGGACCTCCCAGGGGTGGATGTCTACGATCCTCTGGACCAGTTGCTGGACCGCCTCGTCATCCAGTGAGTCGTCAAAATAGGAGGTGAAAACGAAGGTCGGCGAGATGGTTCGCTGGCCTACACGGCCCAGTGTGGGGTTTGCGCCCTCGGCAACGGTGAAGCCCTCGTAACCCGCGGAGGACTCGAAGACGTGGTGGTAGTTGCCGAAACCGCCCAGCTCGGGGCTCTCGGTCAGTGCCTGCAGCAGGGACGAGATGCCGGCGTCCGCTTCGAGCGCGGCGAGGTCACCGCCAGCAAGTTGCGTCATGGTTTCTACCGGGATTGGCCAGTGGATGCGGAGCTTCCGCACTGGCTTCAAGTGAATCTTCATGGGTGGAACCTTCCGTGGATGTGCGTTCTGTGAGCTATCGTGACACAACGTGACGAGCATTACAAGCATATGAAATTGCTTATACTGCACGGTGAGGGTTGTTGGACTCTGGTTGTGATCACAGCCCCGGCACACCTGCCCCATGTACAAGGCATAGGCAGCACGCGTTTCATGGATGCATGACCTCACCTCACCAGTCCCCGGATAGCGCAGACCAGGGCCAGCCACACCCCAACCACGATCGCGGCCTCGAGTTCGATCTCTCTACGCTCTTGAACCGGCGACGCACCCTGGGTGTTCTCTTCAGCGCAGGAACGGCGGCCGCCCTGGCCGCCTGCATCCCCGGGTCGGGAGGCGCCAGCGGCAGCAGCGCACCGACGTCGGGTGCTGCCAGCGCCACGGGAAGTACGACGGCGGCCGCGTCGCCGTCCGCTTCAAGTACCGTTACCCGTGCGTTCGCGGAGTGCGGAGTTGAGATCCCGGAGGAAACGCTGGGCCCATACCCCGGCGATGGATCGAACGGCCCCAACGTCCTTGAAGATTCGGGGGTTGTCCGGCGGGACATCCGATCCAGCTTCGGGACATCCACCACCACAGCGGAGGGCGTGCCCCTGACGGTTACCCTGACACTCCTGGACAACGCGAACGGCTGCTCGCCGCTGGCCGGCGCCGCAGTGTATGCGTGGCACTGCGATCAAAACGGCAAGTACTCGCTCTACGATTCCGGCGTGGAGGAAGAGAACTACCTCCGGGGTGTTCAGGAAGCCGATGCCAACGGCCAGCTCACCTTCAGCACCATCTATCCCGGAGCGTACAACGGCCGCTGGCCACATATTCACTTTGAGGTATTTGAATCCATGAGCAACACCAGCGGAGCCGGACAGGTGTTGGCAGTCTCGCAGATCGCCCTGACGGAGAAGGCCTGCAAGGAGGTCTATGCCTCTGAAGGCTACGAGACGAGTGCGCGGAACTTCCCCAATACCACTCTGGCCTCGGACAACGTGTTTGGTGACGATGGGGGTATATACCAATTGGCGACTATATCCGGCTCGGTTGCCGGGGGCTATACGGCGGCCCTGAACGTCACCGTCTAGACACTCGATGGGCCGCGGGCGGGGCTAGACTCGGGGGCATGTCTCCGAAAGCCTCTGCCGCCACTGACCATATCCAGGACCTCGGTACGTATGTAGCTGCGTCGCCGTCGAGCTTTCACGCGGTGCACCAGGCCGCCCGTCGGCTGGATGCGGTTGGTTTCACGGGGCTGGATGAACTTGAGCCGTGGGATGGCGGAGCCGGCAAGTTCTACGTGATCCGGGACGGTGCGCTCATCGCGTGGGTGACGCCCCGGAACGCAGGCCCCACCACCGGATTCAACATCCTGGGTGCCCACACCGACTCGCCGTCTTTCAAACTCAAGCCCAAACCCACCACCGGGAAGTTCGGATGGCTGCAGGCCGGCGTCGAGGTTTACGGCGGACCGCTCCTGAACTCATGGCTGGACCGTGAACTGCAGCTCGCGGGCCGTTTGGTGATGCGGGACGGCACCCAGCACCTGACTGCTACCGGACCGCTGTTGCGTTTCCCGCAGCTGGCTATCCATCTGGATCGAGGCGTTAACGACAACGGCCTCCACCTTTCCAAGCAGCAGCACATGAATCCCATCTTTGGTCAGGGTGACCCCGCCGGTGAGGACCTGCTGGGGCTCCTCGCCTCCCATGTAGATGGCACCGCCGTTGATGCTGCGGAAATCGGCGGTTACGACGTCGTGGTGGCAGACACGCAGGCGCCTGCGGTTTTCGGGGCCAAGGGGGAGTTCTTTGCTTCCGGACGTATGGACAACCTGTCCTCTACACACGCTGGGCTGGTGGCCCTTATTGGCCATGCAGCCGCGGCTCCCGCTGATGGGCCGATTGCCGTACTGGCCGCGTTCGACCATGAAGAGATCGGCTCCAACTCACGCTCCGGTGCGTGTGGACCCATCCTTGAGGACATCCTGACCCGTATCTCCGATGGGTTGGGCGCAACGGTAAGCCAACGGCGGCAGGCCCTGGCGGCGTCGTTCTGTGTGTCTGCGGACGCCGGCCACGCTGTGCACCCGAACTACGCGGAGAAGCACGATCCCGCCAACAAGCCGGTGCTGAACGGCGGACCGCTCCTGAAGATCAACGCCAACCAGCGCTATGCCACGGACGCCACGGGGGCTGCGCTGTGGGCGAGGCTGAGCCACGAGGCCGAGGTGCCGTATCAGGAGTACGTTTCCCACAACGATCTGCCGTGTGGCTCAACCATTGGTCCCCTGACGGCAACCCGGCTGGGGATCCGGACGGTGGATGTCGGTATTCCGCTGTTGTCCATGCACTCGGCGCGCGAGCTGTGCGGCGTGGACGACCCACACTATCTGACCCGCGTTGTGGAGCTGTTCTTCCGCACTGCCGTGTAGCGCTAAGCCTCAAGGACTCGTTTCAGGGGTGTTTCGAAAGTTTCCCACAGGAAACTTTCGGTGTGTTGCGGTTTACATTTTGTGCATGTTCCCTGTTTACCAGAGAGCAAACTGTTCAGCTGTACAGGATTTAGGTTTTGCAGGCTAGCGTGATCTAGTCATGTGGCCCGTGGCACACCACTGCGGCCAACCTCAAAACCAAAAGGACGGCGCCGATCCATGCACGCTGACCAACAGCTTTCAAAGTCCCTCAAGCCCCGACATCTGTCTATGATCGCCATCGCCGGCGTCATCGGCGCGGGCTTGTTCGTCGGTTCGGGCGCCGCTATCCAGCAGGCCGGACCGGGCATCCTGGTGGCCTACCTTGCTGCGGGCCTCGTGGTCATTCTCGTCATGCGCATGCTTGGTGAGATGGCTGCTGCCAACCCGGAGACCGGCTCGTTCTCCACGTATGCCGACAAAGCGTTAGGCCGTTGGGCCGGATTCAGCATCGGCTGGCTCTACGCCTGGTTCTGGATCATCGTGCTCGGCATCGAAGCCACCGCCGGTGCGGCCATCATGCATCGCTGGGTTCCGGGCGTTGACCAATGGGTCTGGGCACTCATTCTCATGGTGCTCCTCACGCTGACCAACCTCGGCTCAGTGAAGTCCTACGGCGAGTTCGAATTCTGGTTCGCGTCCATCAAGGTAGCTGCAATCGTCATCTTCCTGCTGGCAGGAATCGTGGCCATCCTCGGCTTCATGCCGGGCGTCTCCGCACCTGGCGTCGCCAACCTGCTGGAGCAGGGCGGCTTCATGCCGAATGGGCCGGGCGCAGTCCTCGCGGGCATTCTCGTTGTGGTCTTCTCCTTCTTCGGCGCGGAGATCGCAACAATTGCTGCCGGCGAATCCGAGAACCCGGTGGACGCCGTCAAGAAGGCCGTGAAGTCCACTGTGTGGCGCATCCTGATCTTCTACATCGGCTCCATTGCCATTGTGGTGACTTTGCTGCCGTGGAATGACGCCTCCGTCGCCAAAAGCCCGTACGTTGCAGTCATCGAGCTCTACGGAATCCCGGGCGCCGGCACCATCATGGACATTGTTGTCCTTACCTCGGTGCTCTCCTGCCTGAACTCGGGCCTGTACACCGCCAGCCGCATGCTGTTCTCGCTCTCGCAGCGCGGCGACGCTCCCAAGTCCTGGATGAAGATCTCCAAGCGTGGCGTGCCTGCCGCGGCAGTTCTCGCTTCCACCGTGGTGGGCTTCCTCACCGTCGGCGCGAACTACATTGCCCCGAACTCGGTGTTCCTGTTCCTCGTGAATACCTCGGGTGCCATCGCGTTGTTTGTCTGGTTGGTCATCGCGAGCTCACAGCTCATCCTGCGTAAGCGAATGGGCGCGGCCGCCAAGGATCTCGACCTCAAGATGTGGTTCTTCCCGTACCTCACCTGGATTGCGATCGGCGCCATCGTGGCTCTCATCATCGGTATGGTCATTATTGAATCCACCCGTGAATCGCTGTTCCTGTCGCTGGCCTTGGCCGCGATTGTGGTGGGCATCGGCGTGCTGCGCTATCGCGGTAAAGGAAATACGCCTGCCACTCCAGTTCTTGGCCGGGAAGCCGAACGCGCCAAGATCGGTTCCTGACCGCCGTCGCCTTTTCTGCAGCGGGGCAGCCGCCGTTAATGTTCGACGGCGGCTGTTCCGTTTCGTTTTATTGCTCGGCTTGCTCGCTGTGTTTTTTGGCGGCCTGCAGAATGCCGTCGCGTACACCCGCACGGATCACGTAGTACAAGAAATAGAGGGCGATCGCGGAGAAGACAACTGTCAGGACCAGAGCGTTCAGGGGTGTGGCATCCATGGCCCCAACCCTAATGGGAGGCTCCCGGGTCAACAGGAATCCACAGATTGCCGTTCTTCGTGTTAGTGTTTTTGACGCTGTCAAGGAGAATAACGAAACATGTTCTCCTGATCACCTTGCGCGGGTGGCGGAATGGCAGACGCGCTAGCTTGAGGTGCTAGTCCTCGAAAGGGGGTGGGGGTTCAAGTCCCCCTCCGCGCACACGAATAAACGGGAGAGCCCCCTGCGATGCAGGGGGCTCTCCCGTTTCACGAGGTGGACACTCCGCGCGGCGCGCCACCGTAGGACATCCAGCTTCCCGGCCTGAGGGTCCTCCCGACCACAGGTTCACTGCACGTGCGCCGGTGCCCAGGTGGCTGTAAACGCACCCCACATCAGCGGGGAATGCGCGTTGGACCCGGTAGCCGCCCAGCGTTCGGCCTGGTCGCGCTGCCACGCGCCCAACGCCAAGATAGGCTCCGGCTGCTCTTGAGCGTGATCAATCGCCGAGACGGTCGAAGCGAAGACCGGCTCGTCAATGCCCGCCACTGCGGAAAGGCCATCGTCTGTGGGCAGGGTCCAGCGGGTCGCCGTGACATGTTCGGCACCGTGTCTGACCATGGCTGAAACAAGGCCCACCGGTTCGGCGAACCGCTGGTCGCCACCGGACTCGCACGCGATGAGCGCGACCCGCGCAGGTATTCGCCACGGCCCCTCGCCCTTGGACCCAAATGCCAGGTCGGAGGCGGCCAGCGGGCGATGCGCGCCGATGGGCGCGGCACGTCCCGGTGTGTCAGCGCCGTCTGACAGGTGCAGCCGCACGTCGAGGCCGTGCCGGGCGCTCGACACGTGGCCGACGTACAACAGCCGATCCGCATCTTCCAGCAGACCGCGGAGGCGACCACGGCCGATCGACCCGCCGATCGCCGGGTCGGCACCACGACGCCGCTCACCGAGCCGCCGAACCAACTCCGCCACCGGGGAGTCTGCCCCCTCGCGGAGGACCCGGCCGAGCACGCCCCCGGGTACCTTTGGATCGAGCACAGCGACCACCACGCCGGCGGGGTCGTATGCCGAGACTTTCCGTCCGATTGCGTTGCGCACGCCCGCCGGCGGCAGCATCGACACATCGGCTTCATGCACCATGCGGCGCCCCCCGTCCACCAAGAGCGTCTCCCAAGGCACCCGGCCGAGCGACGGCGACACCTGGACCCGCAGGTGGGGGCGGATGCCGCGTTCGAGCAGGTGGTTGACCTCGGCGGCGAGCGAGAACGGGATCAGTGCCTGCGCCAGCTTGGAAGACAGTGCAGCCTCCCGCTCCGGGTCCCCGAACGGGCCCGCGAAAGCACGCTCCAGGGAGCCCCGCACATCCTCACCCGCTTTCTGCGATGGAATGGCGTCATCGAGCTCGTCGAGCACCGGTTGCACACGCTCCCGAGGCATCGCGATAGCCCGTGGCTGGCCTGGATCGTGCTCCCAGCGCCAGGCCAGGTAGAGGTCGCCGGCGTCGACGAACTTAAGCTGCACGCGCGGCTGCCCGGCAATATCTGCACTCACCACGCTGAGATCGGGCTGTGGTTCCCGGTTTCTTCCCATCGCACTCACCACGCGTCGATCACCTCATCCGAGCGGATGCGGAGCCTGTATCGTCGTTCGGACTCTGCGATCCAGAGGTGGAACGCACCACTACCGTCCGGGAGACCACGCAGCCTCGGGGGGAGGCTGAGTTCTAGGCCGTCCTCCTCGGCCTGCAGGGTGGCATTCTGATCTGCTCCGAAGCCCGCCGTGAGAGCGAAGTCCGAGCCGAACGGAGAGTGCGCCTGTGCGAGCAGAGGCAGGCTCTTCTGTTCCGCCGTCGTGCCGCCGGGTTCAAGGGTGGACGATGACGCTGCGAACTCGATCAGTTCGATTGCGAGCCGGGTGTGCTGCATCGCTGTGATGATCTGCAACGCAATGGAGAGCGCAACCGACGCAACCTCCGTCACCCACCGCTCCCGGACGGGCCCCGGCGCGAATTTCGCGCGCATCGCGTCGGTTGCCAGAGCCGCCGGCAGGGCCAGATTCAGTGCGACGTCAAGACGGCGCTGCTTCTCAGATGCGCGGATCGCAGCGGAGGCTGCCAAATGCGCGATTCCCGCCCGGCGCACGTCGATGCGTGCGAGCTCGTGCATTGCCCCCTGTGCCTCACAAAGGGTGCGGGCCTGAAGGTAGGACTTATCGCTGTCGTAGAAGCGCATTGCTCCTGCGTGGATGTCGCCGAGCAGCAGATGCGTCTCGATCTGGGCCGCGATGGCGCCCTGCGCGGCGAAATTGCTGAGTGCTTGCCGAGCGAGTTTACGTGCCGGCGTGAACTTCCCGCGGGTAAAGAGCACGGCCGCGCGTCCGATTTGGCATCCCGCCGCCCGCCGGGGGTCGCCCCCGCGCTGATACCCTTCTGCGGCAGCGGCGAAGTGCTCTTCGGCCGCAGCAATGTCACCTTGCTCCAGCAGCATCCTGGCGAGATTCTCGCCGGCTTGCGCCGCGGACGCGGGATCGGTCGCTTGCAGTTGCCTCGACAGCCGCATCTGATCGCGCGCCAGCGCTCGATCACCGGTCCGGTGCGCGAGAGCGGCCAGCCCGGCATAGCCGTAGGACGCCACCCGGGGCTCGTGGGCGAGGGCTATCTCAATTGCGCGCCTAAATTCCGTATCAGCTTCCTGGAAATGTTCGTTAGACAGCAGCGCATTGGCGCGGGTGTTGTGCAGCCCGAATCGCAGCAGAGCGGGGGTCTCTTCGTCGAAGGCCGACTCAGCTGCGGCGAGGTCTGCGCAGCCGCCGGCGTGGTCGCCGCGAAGTGCCTTGGTCTGGGCGCGGTTGATCAGGCAGCCGATCCGCACGTCCACCGTGCGGCGCTCGGAGCCCAGCACCGCCTCGGCCCTCTTGCACAGTTCGATTGCCTCTGTCGCCAGTGCGATGGATTCCTCCAGATCCGCCTTCGCCTCGGCGACTGCGGCCAGATTGGAGAGCGCGCGGGCACGGATGTCCAAGCCGGCGGCGTCCACATCATCCATGAGGGTCGTCTCGAGGATTCGACGCGCTGCCGGTTCAGATGCCGTAGCGCCCCCGGATGCGTAGGCCGCGGTCATCTCGGCGAATATCGCCTCAAGATGCCGCCAGCGTTCGGAGCCGCTGCCCGGCCCGCGCAGTCCGAGTGGCTCGTAGACGCTCATGCACGCACCGCTGCTTCGCGCTCGGCCACGGTGGTGAACGCGCTGCCCGCGCTGCCTTCGCCTGCCTCAGTGAGTGCCCGGGCCAATGCCTTCCGTGCAGCGTCGATGAGCGCTGCTGAGTCGACCCTCCAGCCATCGCCGTAGCCCGGTGAAGCGATGGTGAGCGTGCGCTCCTCGGGGCGTGTAAGCAGTATGCCCGACGGTACCGTCGCCCGGCCGGAGAAGCTTGCCCCATTGGGCACGAGTTCCAGCGAGACACCGGCGAAATCGGCCCCGAGCGGTTGCGGCGCACTTTCCGATCCGCGTCTTGGTGCCCGCTCGACCGCCACTTCGATAACGGTCACTCCGTCGATGAGGTGGACGCTCCAGCGTGCTTCCGCGGCCGCATCGGCCGTTCCTGGCGCCACGCGCGAGAGGTCCAGTGGAGCGGAGCCGGCCGCGATCGGCCTGGTCGAGTCCGTCCCGACGTCGACGGCTCTCATCGCGCCCGCGGCGAGGGCGAATTCGCCCTGCGCGCCCTCGGATGCCTCAGCGCGAATCGGATCGAGGCCGATACCGCGGTCATCCGCACTCGATCGGATACGTTCGATGAGCTCCGCGACTACGCCTGGCAGCGATGGCGGCACCTCATTCTCGAGATACTCCGCGGCGCGCAAGCCCTTCTGTAGTTCGTCGTCAACCCCGTAGGAGTCGTCCAGCAGATGTTCGAGCTCCACCAGCTCAGCAGCCTCCTGCAGGTCCAGCAGCCTTGTATCCAGAGCTGGGACGGCAGCACGATGGGATGCCGGCCACCACGACCGTGCCCACCGACAGCGGGCCACCACTCTGGCCGACTCGAGCGCCGCACCCGGCACGGCCGCGAACGGACTCGAATCAGCCGCGAGCAGCGCCGTGGTTACCTCCACCCCATAGATTTGCCACGCCCATTCCGTCGCGAGAACCGGATCCCACACGATCGCTGCCGGGAGCGCCTCCTCAGTGACGACATCCCAGACCAGCACGGCGCCGGCTGCCTCCAGGATGGCACTGAACTCCGGCCGCGTTGCCGGGCTGCCCAGCACGAGCCCGTCGTCCGTTCTGGTCACGCGCACTGTCATGCGGTCGCCTCCAAGAGATCGCGGGCGATAGCGGCCTTCACACGACTCCGGCGATCGAGGATTACCGAGCGCATGGCGCCGTCGATCAGCTGCCAAGCTTCGTTGGCGAGCACTGGTTCGGCTCGCAGCTCCCGCCCGTGCAGGCGCGCCCAGAGCCGCCGCATGATGGCCTTGCGCACGTGCTTGGTCTCAGAAGCGGGCTCACCAAGTCTCAGCGCCCGACGCACGAACGGCTCGCGGTGCCAGCGCGCAAGCAGACGCTCGCCTGCGTCCGTCCGCTCCGCCCACGCCGCTTCCGCATCGTCCTCCGATGCCAGAAGGCTGGTGGCGAGGGAAGCTGCGAGCAGCAGCACCCGGTGTGACTCCTCGGCCAGCTGCCAGCCTCCGGCCGAGCGTTGGATCTCAGCTGCTACCAGATCCTCCACCTCAATACCGCTGTCAGCGATCGCGGTATAGGAGGCGAACAGGCGCTCGAGAATGGATCGGTCGAAGGGCAGCGGCAGCGTGGACTTCGACGCCGAGACGCCGGGTTCCGGCGCCTCCGGGAGGTCCAGATCGGTCAGGCCGAGGTGGCGCGCCGTGCCCTTACGCATCAGCGGCACGGCACTCGCCGATCCGGCGCCGGCCTTCACCAGCGTCATGAACTCCTCAGCAGCACCGTGCTCCTGCGCACAGACTTCGAGGAAGCGGATCACCCGATCCCGAGGGACGGCAGGCGCCGGGCACTTGGCCGCGACCCAAACCTGTTCGACGGCGCGGCGCACCTCACGGCCGACGCGTGGATCGGAGAGATGGGCGCGCAATTCGGCGAACGCCAGCCGCGTGCCGTCGTGAATCCCGGCCAAGGTGTGTGCGGCAACGCCGTCGGCATCCGCCTCCGGTGTGCCATGCAGGCGCGCGAGCTCGTACGCCCGCTGGAAGTAGAGTTCTTGCGGGTTGCCCTCCGTGATGCCCGCCCGACGGCGCTCTCTCTTCAGCAGCAGGAACCACGACGCGGCCGCGGCCAGGTCGTGTCCGGCGGCGCTGATAGCCGCCCGCAACCTTGCGGCGGCCTCGAGTGAGAGCAGTGCCGGTGCCAGTTGCGGGTTCTGTGCGGGACGCAGTATTAGAGGATCGAGCACCAGTTTCACGGTCCGGGCCAGAGGTGACCCCGTGCGCCCGGTGAACGGTTCGACACCCGCCAGCCCGGACCAGGCCTCGGCAATAGCAAGGGTTCGCGGCACGCCGATCCCCGGGTGCGGGGAGGGTGACGCGACGATGCTCACGCTCCCCACTGTATCCGCACATCAAAACCTGTGATCGGGAGGCAGGGGCGGCGCCCTATCGTCGGGTACGAAGGATGCAGGCCGGTCGATCAAGGAGGGCACCATGCTCAGTACCATCAGTCAGAGTAGCGTAGCGGCCGCGCCACAACGCCCGCGGCGCCGGCTCCTCCTCCTCGGCGGACCGCTCGCCTCACTGATCCTCTTCTGCGGGCTGTTCTTCGGACTCTCCTGGCTCGTGATGCCCGAACCGGAGATCTCGGTGAGTGAGGCCGTCGCCGTGACCACGCTGGGAGGAAGGGAGGTGGTGGTCGCCGCATACTCCCGCAGTAGTTCGCGCGGCATGTTTCAGCTCATCTTCCAGCCCATGTTCCAGACGCGACTGGCCGCGGTAGACGCTGACACCGGTGAACACGTCTGGGACGTCCGGCTCGACGAGAGGGTCTCGAACGACGTACGCGTGCTCGCCGCAGGAACGGGGCGGGTCTACGTCGCAGGCCGCGATGGGCTGCACATTCGCTCGCTCGCGGACGGATCTGCCGTTGCGCAGCCGGATGTCATCGAAGGCCTCGGTGACGAGTACGTCCCAGAGCTGGGCGCGTACGACGTCGACACCGAGCGCGGTCATGTTGTCGCGATCGACCAGTCGGGCGAGCTGTGGCAGATTCCGATCGGAAAAGACGCGGCTGAGCCTGCGGATCAGTCGACCACCAGCACCTGGGGCCCAGTGCTTGCCGATGATTTCAGGTTTGCCCTTGATCTTCCGGACTACGCAAATGCCGCCCGTGTTGACGCAAGCACCACCATCGCCAGCCAGCCCATCAGCACGGGCGCGCTCAAGGATCGGCTCGAGCTGAGCAGCGACTCGGGCGTCCAAACCCTCGGCGACATGGACTTCTTCGAGGCACGTTTCGTGCTCGACGGCGGGCGGAGTCAGGCCGCGGCTGAGCGGGATCGCCCGGAGGACGGCATTACGGAGCTCGCCGCCGGTAGTGGTTCCGGTTACGTCATCGTGGTCTCGGCGACGAATGCTGGTGGCAGCGCCTACCGGGTGGACACGGTCGACCTCAGCACTGGTGCTGTGCTGGGAAGGGCCGGCCTCGAGGTGGGATACACGGTTGGCGGCGGATACTCCGGAGAGAACCTGGTGGCGTTCACCGCGGCGTCGGCCGATCGTTCGTATGGCAAGGGAATCATCGTGGTGGTGTCACCTGACGGCAGCATCCGCGCGTTCCCCATCGGTGCGACGAACTTCTTTGGCTGGCCGCAATGAAAGGGACTCCAGTATGAGCCTTGTTGATCCGGATGCCGCAAAACGCGATCGTGCCCGGAGGCTGCCTACGCTACGCGATCTTATTCCGTGGGCGATTGCCTCATTCGTGGGTGGCGCTCTTCTCGCCTTTGGACTCACGGGGATGTCCGGTGCCGGTGAACCGGACTTCACGGAATCGCCCATGACCCGGTTCGTTGTGATGATGCCGCTCCTGCCCGTCGGCGGGATTCTGGTGGTGCTGTCCTGGGTCGCGTGGGTGAGTCGCGTTGCCCGCAACCCAACGCTCCCGGGTTGGGCAATCCCTTCAGCGCTTAGTTTGCTTGGAGCAGCGATCGGGGCATCGGTCTCCCGCTCCAGGAGTGAGCTGATCGGGGAACCTCGCGCTAACCTCACGGTGTTATTGCTGCTGGCGGGAGCCGTGGTGCTTGGCATTTTGGCCATTTTTTCGTGGGTCCGACGCAGGGCCCGTCTCGATGGTGCCGCTCAGATGATGCGCACCGGATCGCGGGCGCTGGGGACGGTCACAAATCAGGGATACACCCACTTTTCCGAGTCAAGCCGGATCCTTACGCAGGTGACGTACTCGTTCGTGGATGGCGCAGGGGACCAGCGGTACCTGAAACGCGCAGCGATCATCGAGGCGGGCGATCCGATCGTCAATGGTGAAATGGTGGACGTCTGGTACGACCCAGGCGCGCCGGGAGACGAGAGTCGCATCGTTGTGAAACGTCGATCCCAAGGCTGATAGCCCTCAGCGACCAACCCGGCAGACAGTGTGGTTAGGCGCCCGGTCGCGGGGCAAACATGATCACGCCTACGCCCACTATGCAGATTGCAGCTCCGACGACGTCCCAGCGGTCCGGCCTGAAGCCATCCATGAGCATTCCCCATGCAAGCGAGCCGGCAATAAAGACGCCGCCGTAGGCCGCGAGGACCCGGCCAAAGTGTGCGTCCGGTTGGAAGGCCGCGAAAAAGCCGTAGATGCCGAGGGCCACTATGCCAAGTCCCGCCCACCACCAGGCTTTGCCTTCGCGCACGGACTGCCAGATCAGCCAGGCCCCACCGATCTCTGCGACGGCGGCCAAAATGAAGAGAATGATGGACTTCAGGACGGTCATATCCCCAGTATTCCGTGCTGCGACGCCAAGTTATCCACATACGCAACCTGACCGGTTCTGGCCGACGTTCCCGCCGAATAGCTTTGAGTGCAGGAGATGCACTAAGATATTGAAGTCTGTGTTACGCCCTCTTGCCGTGTTTTCGGTCGGGGAGCGCCAACGCAGCATCGCAAATGAACCTCCTGTTACGGAAATACCGTAACCGCTTAGCCCAAAGGAGGTGGGTTCACATATGCGTCCTTACGAATTGATGGTAATCATCGACCCCGAGGTCGAAGAGCGTACCGTAGAGTCGTCGCTTCAGAAGTTCCTCAATGTCATCACCACCGATGGTGGAACCATCGAAAAGGTAGACATCTGGGGCCGTCGCCGTCTGGCGTACGACATCAAGAAGAAGTCCGAAGGTATCTACGCCGTGGTGAACTTCACCGCAGCACCGGCTACCGCCAAGGAACTTGATCGCCAGCTGTCTCTCAACGAGACGATCATGCGCACCAAGATCATCCGCCCTGAAGACCAGAAGGTCGTTGCTGAGTAATCAGCCCCTTCCAGATCTTTACCCCGAAGGAACGAACAAGGAGGCAGTAGATGGCAGGCGAAACCACTATTACGGTCATCGGTAATCTCACCAATGACCCCGAGCTGCGGTTTACCCCGTCTGGCTCAGCAGTAGCGAACTTCACCATCGCTTCTACTCCCCGGACCTTTGACCGCCAGTCCAATGAGTGGAAGGACGGGGAAACCCTGTTCCTCCGTGCATCGGTATGGCGCGAAGCAGCCGAGAACGTAGCAGAGTCCCTCACCAAGGGCATGCGCGTCATCGTTTCCGGCCGTTTGAAGAGCCGTTCTTACGAAACAAAAGAAGGCGAGAAGCGCACCGTAATCGAGCTTGAGGTCGATGAAATCGGCCCGAGCCTGCGTTACGCAAACGCCAAGGTCAACCGTACCCAGCGCTCCGGCGGCGGGCAGGGTGGCTTCGGTGGCGGTAACGCCGGTAATTCCGGTGGCTTCGGAGGTGGCGCTCCTGGTGGAAACCAAGGCGGCGGCAACTCCGGTGGAACCTGGGGCGGCAACCAGCCCGCACAACAGCAGGATGACCCTTGGGCGACGCCCGGTGTCAGCAACGCTGGCGGCTGGGGCAACGGCCCGGATTCCGAACCTCCCTTCTAAACACCAAATAAACGTCCGACGCCGGACGCTCGCCGGAAGTGCCGAAAGGCACCATGGCGACAACCGCCGTCGAACACCACCATCCCGTGGATCAATATCCACGGGCTCCATAGAAAAGGAGCTCCACGATGGCTAAGGCTGAACTCCGTAAGCCCAAACCAAAGTCCAACCCCTTGAAGGCCGCTGACATCACTGTCATCGACTACAAGGACGTAGCATTGCTGCGCAAGTTCATCTCCGACCGCGGAAAGATCCGCGCTCGTCGCGTCACTGGCGTTACCGTTCAGGAACAGCGCAAGATCGCCCAGGCAATCAAGAACGCCCGCGAAGTTGCTCTGCTGCCTTACTCCGGCGCTGGCCGCGGCTAAGGGAAGGGATTAACTAACATGGCAAAGCTCATTCTGACCCACGAAGTAACCGGTCTCGGTGCTGCTGGCGATGTCGTCGAGGTCAAGGACGGTTACGCACGTAACTTCCTGCTGCCCCGCGGCTTCGCTCTGACCTGGAGCAAGGGTGGCGAGAAGCAGGTTGAGTCCATCAAGGCTGCTCGTGCCGCTCGTGCGCACGCTTCTGTTGAAGCTGCACAGGCACAGGCCCAGGCTCTGTCCTCCAAGAAGGTCAAGCTCGAGGTGAAGGCCGGCGAGTCCGGTCGTCTCTTCGGTACCGTCAAGCCTGCTGATGTCGCCGCTGCTGTTGAGGCCGCTGGCCTCGGCGCCATCGACAAGCGCAACGTTGAACTGCCGAACCACATCAAGTCTGTTGGTTCGTACACGGCTAACGTTCGCCTGCACGAGGATGTTTCTGCTGTCATCGACCTCGAGGTCGTAGCCAGCAAGTAGTCTCTGACTGCACCTAAAGGCCCCCGCTACCGGATTCCGGTGGCGGGGGTCTTTTATTGCCATCTCGACGCCGTGATTTACGGAGTGTGGAGCTCTTCCATGACGTGCTTGTAGCCGGTGCGGATCATTTCGGCCAGGACGTCCCGGTCCACATCGTCCAGCTTGTTGACGTAGAGGCAGGCGGCCCCGGTCTTGTGTATCCCGAGTTCGGGAAGCAGGCGGTCGGCATCTGGGCCGTAGGTGAGCCCGTACAGTGCCAAATTTCCCTTGCGCGGTGAGAATCCGACGGCGGCTGAGTCACCTTCGCGCCCGGTCTCGTATTTGTAGTGATAGCTGCCGAAGCCAATGATCGACGGCCCCCACATGACGGGTTCCTGGCCGGTAATGTCACGCATCATCTCCAGCAACTCGAAGCCGTCCTCGCGCCGCTTCGGGTGCTCCACTGCGGCCAGGAATTCTTCCACGGAGACGTCCGTAGGCTGTGTCTTGTTCTCTGCCATAGGGGTAGTTTCGCAGACGCGGGAAGGCTGCGTCAGCAAAAACCGGCCAGCACCCGATGATAGCCTTCACCGGTGAGTTCAGAAGCCCTGCGCATTCGCCCGTTCCACCAGGTGGACGTCTTCTCTGACGTGCCTTACCTCGGCAACCCATTGGCCGTCGTCGTTGATGCCGAAGGCCTCAGCACGGAGACGATGCAGCACTTCGCTAACTGGACCAATCTCTCCGAGACCACGTTCCTCCTCCCGCCCACTGACCCCCAAGCGGACTATAAGGTGCGGATTTTCACAGGCAGCGAGGAGTTCCCGTTCGCCGGTCACCCCACGCTCGGATCAGCGCACACGTGGTTGCAGGCCGGGGGAGTGCCTAAGACTGACGGCGTTCTGGTCCAGGAATGCGGGGCGGGTTTGGTGAGGGTAAAGCACGACGCCGGTCGCTTGGCATTCGCTGCACCACCGCTGACCCGCTTCGGCCCGGTGGATGATGATGTTCGGGCGCAGCTCGCTGCCGGCCTGCGGTTGACCAAGGATGCTTTGCTGGATGCATCGTGGCTGGTCAACGGACCTAGGTGGATCGGCGTGCTTCTGGGCTCTGCGGACCAGGTCCTGACCATTGAACCGGATCTTGTTGCCATGGGCGACCTCAAGGTCGGGGTGATTGGCCCCCACGAGCCGGGTGCCGCCGTCGACTTTGAAGTCCGCACCTTCATTCCGGGCGACGCCATGGTGGAGGACCCGGTGACGGGCAGTTTCAATGCCGGGGCAGCTCAGTGGTTGATTGGCAGCGGCCGTGCCCCTGATGAGTACGTAGCCGCTCAAGGTACTGTCCTAGGCAGGGCTGGCAGGGTCCACATCAAAGCTGAAGACGGAGAGATTTGGGTTGGTGGAGCGTCGGCCACCTGCATCGAAGGTACGGTGCTCCTCTAACGTCCAGCCGGTTCCCCGGATAGATCTGGATCCTCAACCCTAAGGACAATGACGATGCCTGAGAAACCCGCGACAGTGGACGAGTACATCTCAGCCCAGCCTGCGGCCACCCAGCAGATCCTTGAGGAAATACGGCGGACCATGCACGCTGCCGTGCCGGATGCCGGGGAGATGATTAGTTACGGCATTCCCACCATCACCATTGGCGGGCACTACGTGGTGTATTTCGCTGCCTGGGCGCACCACATCTCCGTCTATCCGGTCCCTCGTGGTGATGAAGGTTTAGCCGTGGAGCTGGCCCCCTACCTGTCCGGCAAAGGGACGTTGAAATTCCCGCTGGCCAAAGAAATTCCCTTGGATCTGATAGCCAGGGTTGCTGCCCAACTGGCAGCAGGGAAGAGATAAAGGTCCCCGACTTCTCCGTTGAGGGCTATCGTGACAAACTCAAGGAGCTGGACAAACAAATGAGAGCTTGCCGCCCCTTCATCGCTCGCTCCACCCGGCACCTGATTGACGCCCTGCGCATTGGGTAGAAGTTAAGCGGGCGCACCTAGGAGGAGCACGTATGGATTCTGCACGGACCTTTGAGTCGATTGTCATCATCTTCAATCCCAACAGCACAGGGGACGCGCCTGAGCTGGCGCAGCAACTGCACGACAGGCTCAAGGAGCTGCTCACATATCAGCCGGAAATAGTACTCCAGCCCACTGAGCACGCCGGGCATGCCGTGGACCTGGCGCGGGAAGCAGCCTCGAAGGGCGGTGACGTCCTGGTGGTCTCGGTGAGTGGCGATGGTGGCTACAACGAGGTGGTTAACGGTGTGATGCAGGCCGGGAACCCACGGGCCGTCTGCGCGGTCAGGGCCGCCGGCAACGCGAACGACCATAGCCGGATCATCGCGACTAAATCTTTGGAAGAGGCCATCGCCGAGGGGCATGTCCACAACATTGACCTTCTCCGCATTCACACAGGCCAAAAAGAGAATGAGCCCCTTGAATACGCGCATTCCTATATCGGATTTGGCCTCACCCCCGTGGTTGCCACTGAACTCGAAAAGGGCAGCAAAGGTGCTCTTAAGGAAATGGTCGCTGTTATCCAGACCTTCTCCAAATTCGAGCCCTTTGGCATCCGCTTGGCTGATGGGAAGCGCCGAAAGTTCGACAGTCTTGTCTTCGCCAACATCAATGAAATGGCCAAGTACGCCACGTTGAGCGAAGCAGAGGACCACCCCTCGGATGGGAAATTCGAGGTGATCGTCTTCCCGCACATGCCCAAATGGCGCACTGTCCTCACTGCGCTAAAGGCCACCACCCAGGGCCTGGGCGATCAGCCGAGTGTGAGTAGCTACGAATTCACCACGCTCAAGCCGCTGCCGTACCAAATGGACGGCGAAGTGAAGTCCGTAGGGGCCAACGTCAAGGTCAAAGTGGAGTGCGCTCCCCGCGCCCTGGCCACCCTCGGCTAGGCCCTTAGCCTGCGCAGGCGTCCGTGATGAAGTCGTAGATCCGGCTGCGCAGGTCGTTCGGCGCTGCAACCTTCAGTACTCCCTTTCTTTCACCAATGGCGACCCTCAGTGGCAAGAGGGTACCCACTTTGTCTTCTGCAACAGCATGCGGATCACAACGGGCCGGGCGGATGGTCAATGGGATTTCTTGCCTGTCCGCGCGCACGGCGACATTCCTGGGCCAGGGGGCAGCGGGAGGTTGGGCCAGTAACGTGGTTTCATCGATCGATGCAATAGTGAGGCTTTGCCTTGTCCCTCCCGGCGTGGCTGGCGTGATGACAAGGCGTACGACGGCGGTGCGACCGTCAGCGGCCAGTTCAAGTCCCGGGTCCAAGACGATTGTTGCCACGGCGGCTGCTTCCGCTGCGATGCATAGCTCGTAGGCGTTCCTTTCCAGGACGCCGAATGGATCGGATGCGCTCGTGCTCACCATCACAGGGTCCTTGCCAGGCGTCGAGTGGGTGACATCGGCCTTGAGTTCCGTTGACTCGTCCGCGGACGTATTGCACGTTGCCGCGGGCAACACAGCAGGAACGCTCTTGGGCTGACGGGGTGGTAGTTCAAGGCTGCCCGCCGACGGCTCCCAGGAGATGTCTCCTTCAAATAGGGGAGAGTGCAGCCGTGCGCCGGTCACTGTCACGGGTGAATCCGTGGTGTTTGTGAGCTGTATTTGGATGGCTTGCTTGCCGTATTGATCCCGTGATTGATTGACCTCCACGGTGATGGGTCCGGACATTTCGCTGGGTGTCGGCGATCCGGTATTGCCGGAGCCGCCCGAGTTACATCCGGCCACAAGCGGCATGGCCATGGCGAGAGCGGAACTCACCGCAAAAGAACGCCACCGCCAGCTCATCATGCGATCAGTGTAGGTCGAACGTCAACAACCCCGAGTCGGATAGCAAGAGCTGAGTCGTTCAGCCCGGTACGATGTCCCCACCTAGACCGGAATTCCATGAATTAGAAGACGAAAGGCGATGTTGATGTCATTCCAGGCTTATCTCGACGCAATTGAAGACAAAACCGGACTCACCCCGCGACAACTGGTTGAAATTGCGGAAACCAAGGGATTCAACGACCCCTCGGTTAAGGCCGGGGTGATTCTTGAATGGCTTAAAGCCGATTACGATCTTGGCCGTGGCCACGGAATGGCGCTGGTGCACGTCATTAAAAAGGGGCCGAAGATCGACAACAAGCACGTTGGTTCGGACGGGACCCACGGAGACGATTCGGACACGCTCTGGCTGGATGGGAAGGCCAGCAAGCCAACTCCCTGAAACATGGTGGCGAGCCTACAGTAAGCATGCTTAGCTTGGTGTCAGGCCATTTCCTGATGTGTATGCAGAGAGGAACACCATGTCTACCGTGACGCAGCTGTTCAAGTCCCCTGCCGCCGACATCTGGAAGGTCATTGAAGATGGTTGGCTCTATTCCGGCTGGGTTGTGGGTGCCTCAAGAATCCGTGCCGTGGACGAGCAGTGGCCACACGTGGGGGCAAAGTTGCACCATTCAGTAGGCTCCTGGCCTTTCCTTATTGATGACAGCACCCGGGTGACAAGCATGGAACCCGGCCAAAAGTTGGAGCTGCTCGCAAGAGGGTGGCCCTTGGGTGAGGCAAAGGTGCTGATCACCCTTGAGGATCTGGGAGGCTCTCAATGCCGTGTCTCCATCGCTGAGGATGCGGTGCGGGGGCCAGGAAAAGTGGTGCCCAAGGCCTTGCGGGATCCCCTGATTTCCGTACGAAACCGCGAGACCCTCAGGCGCCTGGGGCTCATGGCTGCGGGCGGGGCTGGCCGGAAGAACTAAAGGCAGGGCAGTAGTTACCAGGAAATGGTTTCCCGTGGTCAGTTACCTCCAGCGGAGGCTGGCTGACTACCGGAAGGCTGATTTGCGCCAGGAATGGCCCAGTCAAAGGCTTCAGCTTTGGAACGGGCTCCCTGGGCTGCCTTGGAACGGTTGGGCTCACCCAGTTCCGCCAACAGCTTTTCCGAAAGGACAACCAGTTCCCGGAAAACATCCGAAGTCAGCCACTCGGGACGTGTCGCAAAGAGGATGTCTTCGCTGGAGGTGTTGCCGCTGGCACCGGGCGCGAACGGGCATCCGCCCAGACCGCCCAGGGCGCCGTCCACCATCGCGGCGCCGGCCTGGATGGCGGCCAGTGTGTTCGCTACACCCAAACCCCAGGTGTCGTGGCCGTGGTACACGATCCGACGCGCTGGGGACTCATCCCGCACCCGGGTGATCAGCCGAGATACCTGCGCCGGTACGGCTTGCCCCAGGGTGTCACAGATGACGATGTCCGTGGTGCCCTCCGCCCGGGGATCGTTGGCGATGGAGAGGATGCGCTCCTCCGGAACGTAACCCTCAAACGGGCACGTGAAGGAGGTGGCTATGCACAGCTGGATCTGGCCGTTCACTGCGCGGGTGTACTCAACGGCCAGGGGCAAAGCGGCCAAGCTCTCGTCAGTGGTGCGCCCGATGTTCGCCTTGTTGTGCGTATCCGAGGCAGACAAGCAGTACTGGAAGTTCCTCGCACCTGCGGCTGACGCTTTGACAACGTGACCAGGTGTTGCCACCCAAATCCAGCATTTTTCCAGTTCCTCAGGGGTGAGGGCCTGGACCACTTCCAATGTGTTGGCCATGGTGGGGACCAAGTCTGCGCGGGCCATGGAACCTAGCTCGATCGCGGGCACTCCCAGTCGCAGCAGTTCCCGCACGGTCTCGATCTTCTGCTCTGCGGGTAGGAGCTTGCCGGTGAGCTGGAGCCCATCGCGCAGCGTGACGTCCCGCAAGAGAACGTTGCCCAGCGTTGAGGAAAGGGGGCTTTCAAAGTGGTTCATGGTCGGAGCGCCTCCTCGCAGCCGGAAGCCGCCTTGATCTGTTCGGCGTCCATGTTCAGGAGTCCGCCAAGGATTTCCTGCGTGTTTTCGCCCAGGTCCGGGCCCAGGTTCCGAATGGGCAATGACTGGTCCCCGATCACCGGGACAATGCCCGGGAACCCGACGCCTGGAAGGATTTCCTCGCCCGTGGACACATCGAACTTTTGGATCATGTTGCGGGCGGCGTACTGGCTGTCCGTGCTGATATCAGCAGCAGTGTAAATGGGGCCGGCAGGAACGCCTGCGGCTTCGAGGGCCGTAAGGGCCTGGGCAGCCGAAAGCGTCGCTGCCCACTCGCCTATGGCCTGATCCAGTTCTTCGCGTTTCTCCCAGCGCCCGGCGTTTGTTTGCAGGGAAGGATCCTCTGCGAGGTCCGGGCGGCCGATAGTCTGCATGTATCGCTGGTAAATCGAGTCACCGTTGCCGGCCACCACAATGCTCGCGCCGTCCTTGCACACGTAGGCGTTGGAAGGAGCAATGCCCTCCATGCGGCCACCAACACGTTGCCGGTCCACGCCATACGCCTGGTAGTCCGGGATCAGCGATTCCATCATTGAGAACATTGCCTCGTTCAGTGCGACGTCGATGATGCGCTCGGTGAGCGGAACGGCGCCAGCCGAGTCCCGGCGTCGTGCTTCACGCTGGAACAGGCTCATCATGGAGCCGAAGGCGGCGTACAGGCCCGCGATGGAATCTCCGATGGAGACGCCAACCCGCACCGGGGCCCGGTCCGGGTCGCCCACCAGGTTGCGGAACCCTCCGTAAGCTTCTGCGACGGCGGCGAAACCTGGTCGCTCGGACAGCGGCCCGGTCTGCCCGAAGGCAGAGATGCGGGTGACGATCAGGTCCGGATTGGCTTCGTTGAGGACCTCCGGGGCCAAGCCCCACTTTTCCAAGGTGCCGGGACGGAAGTTCTCCAGCAGGATGTCGCACTTGGCAACGAGCTCCAGCACTGCCTGCTTGCCTGCCTCTGTGCGCAGATCCAGGACCACGGACTTCTTGTTGCGGTTCAGCGTGCGGTACAACATTGACGTGTTGCCCTTGTGCAGGCGCCAGTTGCGTAGTTCGTCGCCGGTCCCGGGCCGCTCTACTTTGATGACTTCAGCTCCGAAATCGGCGAGTAGCCTGCCGGCCGTCGGCGCGGCGATGTAGTTACCGAGTTCCAGGACCCGGACGCCAGCCAGAGGGGCGATTGATTGGTGTGTCATGGTCTTCTTTCGTGCGTGGTCGGCAGGCGGTTGGCGGGGCTGGTCAGTACAGCAGGCTCATGGCAGGATCAGGGGGACCATGAAGAGCGATGAGGGAGGCCAAATCGTTAACCCCATTATGAGCGTGAACTCATAATGCAGTCCTTTCGCGAAACCAGGATAGGAACATGATCTTCGCGATCCGACCCGCCAGCCAAGCTGACGTACCTGGCATCATCGCCGTGGACATGGCGGCCGTGCGGACTTCGCAGGCCCTCGCTGAGAGATTCGCCGCGAGCCTTAGCGCCGCCGTCGCGGACCACGTGCGTCTCGTCGTCGTCGCAGAAGCGCAAGATGACGCGAATGTGGGCGGAGGGGCCGGCGTCGTGGGTTGGGCGAAAACCCATCACTGGGACTATGACGACGGCCCTGCGTTGGCCGGTCACTACTTGGGTGGTGTCACCGTGCGGCCGGATTTCCGGCGCCTTGGAGTAGCTGCGGAACTGACGGCCGCCCGTATGGCGTGGATTTGGGAGCGGGCTGACCGCGCGTGGTTTGTGGTCAACGTGCAGAACGAGGCGTCGCTGGCTTTGCACCGGAAGTGGGGATTTCGTGAGGTGGCCCGGGGGCCCCGATTTCATACGGTAACGTTCGACGGCGGCGAAGGGGTCCTGCTGCAGGCGGCGCGGCCGCTGTCCTGACCCTCGGGGACGCCCGTCAGCCTTAGCATGGTCTTCAGATGCGCCGACCGGGGGAGAGTGTGATGGGGCCGTTGGAATCAATTCAAGCGAGCACGAGGCAGAGTGAGACAGCCCGAAAGGGATTGCCTTCGAAGACCCAGCGGAAGCGGTCTAACCGGCAACGAAAGCTGGAGTTGGCGATATTGCTGGTGCTGGTCGTCGCTCTGGCACTTTCGGCTACACCATGGCCCTCGGCCATGCTGATCCGAAGTGTTTTTGAGCGCGGGGCGCAGGCAACGATTGACGAAATGACACCGTACGTTCCTGATACACCGCTGCAAACGCAGCCGGGCATCGTGTACAAGCCCGGTTCCACCTTCGATGTTTTCAGTCCCGCAGGCACTACTGCGCCACTTCCCACCGTGGTGTGGATTCATGGAGGCGCTTGGATTTCCGGTGCCCAGCGCGATGTGAATCCGTATCTCCAGATCCTGGCGGCCGAGGGATACACCACCATTGGCATGAGTTATCCGATCGCCCCCGAGGCCACCTATCCCACGGCGGTGGGTGACATCAACGAAGCCCTTGCCTACATCAAGGCCCATGCCGCCGAGCTGAACGTGGACACCAGCCGCATTGTCCTGGCCGGCGACTCTGCCGGCGCGCAACTCGCGAGCCAGATGACCACGCTCACCGTGAACCCCGAGTATGCCAATCTGATGGGAATCCAACCTGCGCTACAGAAGTCGGAGCTGGCGGCCACCATCCTGCATTGTGGTGTCTATGACCTTCGGGCCATGGCGGACCTTAGCGGAATCGTTGCCTGGGGTTTCAAGACGTCCTTGTGGGCGTATACGGGCACGAAGGATTGGTCTGCTACCTACGCTGGCGCGACCATGTCCACCATCGATTTCGTGACCGACGACTTCCCGCCGACGTTCATCAGCGGCGGCAATGGCGACGGGCTCACGTGGCTGCAGTCTGTTCCCTACAGCAATCGGCTGAAGGACGCCGGGGTCCCGGTGACGGAGCTCTTCTGGCCTGCTACGCACGAGCCTGAACTGCCGCATGAGTACCAGTTCCACTTGAATTTCGATGAGGCGCGCGAGGCTCGGGACAAGACCTTCGATTTCCTCTCCACTCACGCCGCGAGGCGGTAGCCAGCGCCCGGCAGAAGACACAATTCAGGCCTTTCGGGAATACTTCGTAGCACGGCCCTGTTCATTGATTTAGATGCAAACGCATGTAAGCTGGATGAACGAGCAACAGGAGAACGCCATGGAAACCCGCCGCATCACCGTACTTTCCGCCGGACTTGGTGTACCGTCGTCGAGCCGCTTGCTGGCCGACCAGCTGGCCGCCTCCACAGAGCGGCAACTGCGCGCGGCAGGGTACCAAGCGAAGATTGACGTCGTCGAACTGCGCGACCTGGCGGTGGACATCGCCAATAACTTCGTCACCGGCTATGCCGCACCGCGCCTGGCGGACGTGATTGCCGGCGTCGAGGATTCCGACGCCATCATCGCAGTCAGCCCCGTCTTCAGTGCCTCCTACAGTGGTCTGTTCAAGTCGTTTATCGACGTCCTGGACCCGAAGTCGCTGGAAGGCAAAGCCGTGCTGCTGGGCGCTACGGGCGGCACCGACCGCCACCAAATGGTCCTCGACTACGCAATGCGGCCCCTGTTCAGCTACTTGCGGACCAGGATCGCGGCTACCGGCGTCTTCGCGGGGCCACAGGACTGGGGAAACGCCGACGACGGCGCCTCGCCGCTCTCGGTGCGCGTAGACCGGGCCGCAGGTGAACTCGTGCAGTTGTTGAGCAGGTCGCAGCCGCGCCGCAAGAACGACTCGCTCGAGTCGCTGCCGTTCGAACAGCTGCTCGCCGGTATCTCAGCAGGCAGATAGGCCGAACTTATTCCACGGTCCGATCGTTGGGGCAAACATGAAATGTCCTGTGGATTCCATTGACCTGGTGATGAGCGAACGAAGCGGTGTGGAGATCGACTACTGCCCCCAGTGCAGGGGTGTGTGGCTGGATCGTGGGGAGTTGGACAAGATCATCGATCGCGTCGCGGCGGAAACCATCCCAGCTCCGGTCCGGCCCGCCGCCGCGCCGTCCCAGCCTCCTATCGCGCCGCCGCCCATCTACAATCCCTTTGAGTCGCGGCCCCAGCAGCCGCGGTACGACGATAGGGACAGGCGCGACTACGACCGAAGGGACAACGACCGCCGTGACGGCTACGATCGCGACCAGTACAGCCGCAAGCGCAAGAAGAAGGAAGGGTTCCTGGGCGACTTGTTCGACTTCTAGTCGCGTTTAGTCGTCCAAGAGTTCGATGAACTCACGGGCCTGCTTAATGTTGATGTCTGAGTGGCGCGTCAAGGCAAGTGCCGCGCCCTCCACGTCACCGCTCTTTGCCAGCGTGCGGATTCGTCCGTAGATCTCGTCGTTGAGCATGTTGCTGCTCACTTCCCGGGTGACTTCGCCCTTGCTGACGATTGCCCTGTACCGGTAGGGGAAGCGTTCGGGCTCATCGTCGTCGTCGGCCAGTAAGTCTTTGGGCGGAGCCTCCGGCGTGAACGGCTGAGGGTGCGCCGCCAGGGCGCCGACGGCGTTACGCGAGGCCCGCAGGCCCTCACCAGTAGCCTGCAGGTAGAGCTTGATGGCCGCCATGCCCTGCCCCTGCGCGATGAGCGAGTAGAGCTGTCGGTGCTGTTCCTGATTGAGTTTGGCCGCAGACTCCTTGGCCAACTCCACTGGGTCCTTGGGAGCATTCGCCGCTGCGATGCTTGCCTTGCTTTCAGCCGAGCGCTTGGTGAACGAGCGAATAAGCAGGAGCACGCCCGCAATGACCACAATGAGGATCAATAGCGGGATGAGGATGGAATCCATGGCGTTGTCAGAGCCGATCTACGTAGTTCTTGGCAGTAAGCAAATCTGAGTGGGTGGCCTGGCGCAGGACTTTGATGGCCTCGATCTTCTTCCCGCTCCGGACCAGGTTTTGTAGCTCGAAGGCAAGTTGCGGGTTCAGCTGGCCATTGGGCAGGACGGCAGGTTGACGACCCGTTTGGCCGGCTGCGTGGGACCGCGCCGCCTGCGCCTGGATGGCCGTCCTGGTGTTCTCTGCCTGCTCCCTCTGACTGGCCTCGTTTTGGCTCGGCTTGGTGGTGGCTTCAATCCGTGCACGGAGGGCCAGCGCTTCCTGTACTTGGGACGCTTGGTGCGCAGCGGAACGCGCCGCTAGTTCACGCTGATACCTCTCGGCGTCCGAGACGCCCGTGTCCCGCGGTTTGAAGGCCGCGGTGAGTGCCCACAGCAGGCCCACGAGGACAAGAAGCGGAAGGACAATCGTCAGTACGTCACCAAAGTTCATCCCCATGCTTAGAGCTTATGCCAGAAGTTGGTTATCCACAGCACATTCCACTTTCGGCATAGGCTTCTGAGAGAGATGTGTCAAATTAACGTCCGCTTTGTAAGATGCATCACAATTTCGGCATGTTTAGCATGATTTTGCTTGTGCGGGTGGCCTGGCGGCATGCGACCTCTGTGGATTAGTTCCGCCCAAATCTTTCTTGGGTCCACAGCTTGTGAAGAGTGTTTCCGCAGGTCGGAGGCTATTTTCCCCTAAAAGAATTTCTCTATCCACAGGGTAACGCACAGTCTGTGCACAACGTGGGGCTTGTATTCCACAGGTTTTCCACAGGGGGTATGCGACGTCTGCTGTAACGTGTCTGAAGTGTCCAATTTGGGCATGAATATCCCGTGCCGGGTTTCTCGGACTCCCGAAAAGTCACTACTTGTGACGGGTCTCCGGAACCGACTGTGGATAACTTGTGGATACGGCTATTCTGTCGGACCTGCCTGACATCGTGGGATGCATCAGGCGGACCCTGTAGCCACACTGCGCTTTAAGGACCGCCAGGAAGTAAACCTGCAGCGGTACACAAATGGAGGACGGCTTTGTCAGTTACGCACTTGGACTCAATCGAGGGCTCACGCGCTTCGGACTCGAGCCGGAAACCTCCACAGGACATCCCCGCTGAACAGTCGGTGCTCGGCGGCATGATGCTCTCCAAAGACGCCATCGCCGACGTAGTCGAAATCGTCCGCGGGCACGACTTTTATCGTCCAGCACACGAGACCATCTACGAGTCCATCATCGATCTCTACGGCCGGGGCGAACCCGCCGACGCCGTCACAGTCTCAGATGAACTGACCAAACGCGGTGAGATCAACCGGATCGGCGGTCCTGCCTACCTCCACGAGCTCATCCAAACGGTCCCCACAGCGGCCAATGCCGGCTACTATGCCGAGATCGTTGCTGAACGCGCAGTGCTGCGCCGCCTGGTTAACGCCGGCACCAAGATCGTCCAGATGGGCTACGGCCAGGACGGCGAAGTGGAAGACCTGGTCAACCAGGCCCAGGCCGAGGTGTACGCGGTAGCTGAGAAGCGTACTGCGGAGGACTACGTGGCGTTGAAGGACGTCATGGAATCCACCGTGGATGAAATTGAAGCGTCTGGTCACCGCGGCGAAGGCATGACGGGCGTTCCTACCGGCTTCTACGAGCTGGACGAGTTGACGCACGGACTTCACCCCGGCCAGATGATTGTTATCGCTGCCCGTCCTGCCGTGGGTAAGTCCACGTTCGCGCTGGACTTTGCCCGCTCCGCGGCCATCAAGAACAACCTGGCCACAGTCATGTTCTCCCTGGAAATGGGCCGGAACGAGATCGCCATGCGTCTTCTCTCCGCAGAAGCGACCATCGGTCTGCAGGATCTGCGCAAGGGCACCATCAAGGACGAGCAATGGTCCAAGATCGCCACCACCATGGGCCGCATGAACGACGCTCCGCTGTTTATTGACGACAGCCCCAACATGTCCCTCATGGAAATCCGCGCCAAATGCCGCCGCTTGAAGCAGCAGCACGACCTCAAACTCGTGATCCTCGACTACCTCCAGCTCATGAGCTCCGGTAAGAAAGTTGAGTCCCGCCAGCAGGAAGTCTCCGAGTTCTCCCGTGCCCTGAAGCTGCTTGCCAAGGAGCTGCAGGTTCCCGTCATCGCACTGTCACAGCTGAACCGTGGTTCCGAGCAGCGCCAGGACAAGCGCCCCATGGTGTCCGACCTCCGTGAATCAGGCTCCATCGAGCAGGACGCCGACATGGTCATCCTGCTCCACCGTGAGGATGTCTACGACAAAGAATCGCCCCGCGCCGGTGAGGCAGACATTCTGATCGCCAAGCACCGTAACGGTCCCACCAAGGACATTGTGGTTGCCTTCCAAGGTCACTACTCTCGCTTTGCCAACATGGCGGGCGAAACAGGTGCCGGTGGCGGCTTCTAACTGCTCCAGAACGGCCCTGCGTTCTACCTTTATGGGGCGGCCAGAGCCAAGGCCGCCGTCAGGTCCTCGTAAGTCTCCTCGATGTGACCTCTTCGGCTGGTAATTGTGGTGGCCATTGGACGGGAATCAAGGCCGATGGCGAGGTGCTCATACATCGACTCCAACAACTGTGAACCTCCACCTTGTTCCACAATGGCGGTTACGCGGGCGTGCCAGGGGTCCTGGCTGTCCTTGCGTGAGTAGAACCTCTCAACAGATGCCTCGCGGCTGTCCATCAGAACGATTTCCCTGAAGCCTGCGCCGGCCTCTTCTGCAGCATTGCGGAACAACAAGACTTCATCCCCGGAGTCGAGATACTGCGGCATGATCACTGTATGCCCAGCCATCAGGTGCGTGGCGGCCATGCTGAGCGCAATCGGACGCACCAGGTTCCCGGCGGCCTGGAAGTCCTCCTCCCAACCTCCGATCAAGCAGCGAACCTTATCGACATCCAGGTTGAGGACACCGGGATGGCCATCCGCGTACATTCCGGCGAGGGTCGATTTTCCAATTCCGGGCGGGCCGTTGAGCAGGATCAGTTCAGCCATCGAGTGTCCGGTCGCTTGAAGCACGTGGTGGGAGACATGCCTGACACTCTAGGCCAACCCGAGGGCTGGGCGTTCGATTTCGACTGGCTGGTACGGCTGGGCTGGCTCAGCCGAACAACAAGTAGAAGATCACGGCAAGGCCAGGGAAGAGTGCCTGCCCTATAGCGCTCAACAGCAGGCGCTTTTCCGTGACCCACAGCCAGAAACCCAGAAAAACATGGCTCAGACAGCAAAAAAGGACGATAGCTGCCCCACCCGCCGGGTTGCCGGAGTTCACCATCCACAATCCCACGGCCATGCCAACCCCGAAGGTTACGTTGTAGGCGCCAACGTTCATTGCCCACATGCGAACGGCACGAACATCATCAGGTTCGATCAGAAAAATCCGGTGCAAACGCTGATCACCGTGCCGGAAGATCTCCATCAGGCCGACGCTGATCAGTGCCAGCGCAGTAGCGCCGGCCAGAACCTGACTCAGTAGATTCATGAGCGCGTCCTCCAGACGGAAGCCAAGACACCCAATTGCCTGTTCGTGGAGAATACGCCGCCGACGCAACGCCCTTCAAGAGGTTCTCAGCAGCCCTCAAAGTCGCTGAGCACCTTCACCTTCGACGCTGATCTGGACGCGGGATCGAATGTGTAGCCGATCCACTCCCTGGCCAGGCGACGGGCCAACTCCACGCCCACAACGCGCTGTCCCATGGTGAGGACCTGGCAGTCGTTGGACAGGATTGAGCGTTCCACGGAGAACGAATCGTGTGCTGCTGTGGCCCTGATCCCGGGGACCTTGTTGGCCGCGATGGCCACGCCGATCCCTGTGCCGCAGAAAAGGATGGCACGCTCGGCTTTGCCCTCGCGGATCATTTCGCCTGCCGCGATGCCAACGTAGGGGTACGGCCTGGTGAAGTCTTCATCAGCACGGTTCACGCCGATATCTATGACCTCCGTGATGCGGGAGTCAGCCTCAAGGTCGGCCAAGATTCGGTTCTTGTAGTCGACGCCGGCTTCATCGGCACCCACAATGATGCGCATGGAAATTCTCCTAATTGCTTGCTGCGGCGGGAACGGGAATTGCGGTGAAGTGAGGCCCGACGGCGGCAAACACCATGGCGAGCGACGTCGCGCCGGGATCCGGCGTGCCTATGCTCTTCTCGGCCAACGGCCTGGCGCGTCCCTTGAGGGGACGAAGACCTGCGGTAGACGCAGCCGCCTCGGTAGCGTCCGATGCAGCGGCTGCCCACGCGTCCTCGGCAGCAGCGCCCGGCAGGACGCGGTCTTCAAATGAGGATGCAAAGGGCAGCAGCGCATCCATCATGGTTTTGTCGCCGATCTCGGCTTTTCCAAGGTTCGAGATCCGGTCCGCGAAGGCTCGAACAGACTGGGCGAGGACATCCGGCGTCGGGGTCTCTGCATCTCCCAACCGCTCGCCAAAGGCGCGCAGTCCCGCGCCCCACAGCACGCCGGACGTTCCGCCCGCCTTGTCTGCCCACGCGTCCCCGGCAGCTGCGAGCAGCGAGCCGGCACCCGCGCCGCGTTCGAACGCAACGGTAGCGGCGTCGAGGGCTGCCGCGGATCCACGAACCATGCCGCGGCCGTGGTCGCCGTCGCCGGCAATCGCATCCATGTCGCCCAGCATTGCTTCGCAATCGCGAAGGAGCGCCGCCGTCGTGTCCAGAGCTTGAAGGCACTGTGAGGCATAAGCTCGGGACTCTTCTGTGGAGGAGTAGTTGGCAGCGGTAACGGCGTCCAGCTCAGCTTCAGACGCGTGAGAAGCAGCGACGTCGAACCCGGCAGCACCACGGCGGTAGGCCGGCGTCAGCGCCGGCGCGGTCCAGTACTGTTCCAACTCGTCATCCAACCACGTCAGCGTCAGCGATGCGCCGGCCATGTCCAGGCTGGTCACCAACTCACCCACCTCCGGCATCACCAAGGCATAGCCTGCTTCGCGGAGCAGCGGAGCCACGGTGCGCCAGAGGACGAACAGTTCTTCGTGCTTCGTGGAACCCAGACCGTTGAGGATCACGGCGAGACGGGTGGAGGCGCCCACTGGCGTTTCGGCGAGCACGCGGCGCACCAGTTCCTGCCCAAGCTCGACGGCGGACGGCAGCTCGGTATCGAACAGTCCCGGTTCGCCGTGGATACCAAGGCCCAGGCCCATCTGTCCCTCCGGAAGGCGGAACAAGGGCTGATCGGCGCCGGGGAAGGTGCAGCCGCTGAAGGCTGTGCCAATGGTCCGCGTAAACTCATTCGCCTTGCGCCCCAAGCGAACCACGGAGTCCAGGTCCAGTCCGGCTTCGGCCGCTCCTCCCATGACCTTGAACACCACAAAGTCACCGGCAATGCCGCGGCGCTTCTCGATCTCATCGAGGGAGGCGCTGGCGATATCGTCCGTGACAAGCACGTTCTCCGTGGCGATTCCCTCGGCATTCAGTCGCTCACTGGCCAAGCCGAAGTTCATGACGTCCCCGGCGTAGTTGCCGTAGGTGAACACAACGCCGGCTCCGGAATTGGCAGCCTTGGCCACGGAATAGCCCTGCTGCGAGGAAGGTGACGTGAAGATATTGCCCACCACGGCACCGTCAGCGAAGCCCGGCCCGATGATGCCGGCGAAGGCCGGGTAGTGCCCGGAGCCGCCACCGGCGATGACGGCGACTTTCGGCGTTGCCGGGCGGCTGCGGCGGACAGCGCCTCCTTCAACCTGGCGGACGAGGTCCGAGTGGGCGTCACAGAAACCGGCGAGGGCTTCGTCCGCGAAGTCGGCGGGATCGTTGAAGATTCTTGTCATGGTGGGTCCTGGTTGTGGATTTCGGACTGGGGGAGGGACTTAGTGGATGTGGCTGCCGCCATTGATGTCGATGGTGGTACCGGTGAGGTACGCGGAGTCCTCGGAGGAGAGGAACGTGATGACGGCGGCTACTTCCTCCGTGGTGGCGTTGCGGCCCAAGGGGATGCCGGCGTTGATGGCGGCTTCCTGCTCTTCAGTGCTGCCAACGCGGATGTTGGTGTCCACGGCGCCGGGCGTGATGGCGTTGACGGTCACGCCGGTTTCGCCGATTTCGCGGGCGAGTGCCTTGGTGAAGCCGAGGATGGCGGCTTTGGCTGCGGAGTAGGGAACCTTGCCGAATACGCCGCCGCCGCGTTGCGCGGAGACCGAGGACATGTTGACGATGCGGCCCCAGCCGTTGGCGATCATGTCAGGCAGGAACGCCTTGGTGACGAGATAGGTGCCAGTGGCGTTGACGTCCATGACCTTGTGCCACAGCTCAAGCGTGGTTTCCAGGAAAGGAACGGGGGAGGTGATACCTGCGATGTTGGCCAGGGCGCCCACGGGCGGGAGGTTTCCGGCGGCAACTTCTGCGGCGACTGCGGCCTGGGCTGCGGTGACGGAGGCTTCGTTGGCGACGTCGATCTCATAGCCGAAGGCCGGAACGTTGAATTCGTTGGCGATCTCGGCGGCAACCTTGGCGGACTTCTCGCCGTCGAGGTCCAGGATGACGATGCCCCAGCCCTGGTTGGCGTAGCGGCGGGCGGTGGTCAGGCCGATGCCGCGATCTGAGGTAGCTCCGGTGAGGACGGCGGTGCGCTGGATGGTGGTCATGGTGCTCCTTGAATATGAGGTAACGAGGTTTAGATGAGGTCTGAGATGTAGCTGGCTGCTTTGGCTGCGGCGGCGGGGCGTTCGTCGTGGGTAACGTCCCGGGTTTCCAGTTCCAGGGAGAAGTGGCCGGTGTAGCCAACGCTCCGTAGTGCCGCGAGTCCGGCGGCGAAGTCGGCCTCGCCGTTGCCGATGCTGAGGTTGATGTTCCCTGGCTCGTAGACGGTTGCCGCCACGGCGTCCCGCAGGTGGACGTGCTTGATCCGGCCGGCAAAACGGTCCATGAAGTCCACGGGGTCGCCACCGGAAGCGACGATGTGGCTGAAGTCCATGACGATTCCGACGTCGGAACCGGCAAGGCGGTCGGCGAGGAGCTGTGCACGCTCAGTGTTCCAGCACAGCCGGTAGTAGTGCAGGGATTCGGTCCACAGCTCTACGCCGAACTCCGCCGCGCGCCCATCGGCACTCATCAGTTGCGCGGCCACGAGGTCCAGGTCCTCATCCAGGCTCCGCAGCGGCTCGTGATCGATAGCCCCGCACGGCAGGACTAGCGCCCTCGCGCCGGTCTTGGCGGCCAGGGTGAGCAGCATATCGAGGTGCCCTTCGCGCGCTTCCTGAGCGCCGGCGTCGAGCGTTGCGTTCAGGTCGCCGACGTCGCCGTTCACTGAGCGGACGCGCATTCCCGAGGTCTTTACGACGGCGGCAACCGCCTCCACAGCCTCGGCGTCCAGTACGTAGGGCACATGGTCGCAGACGCCGGGGAGTGCGCCGAGATCGATTTCCTCGAAACCGAGTCCACGCATGGTGTGCAGGGCAGTGGCCAGATCCTGGTGGCGGAAGCTGATGGACGAACAGCCCAGTCGTTGATGAAACATCGTCGTTGATCCTCAAATTGGGGCCCTCGCCAGAGAGGGACCTTAGTGATGGACACCACGTTAGCTAGGTTGACTGTCAACAGTCAACCTCCAAGGTTGACTGTTGACATTGCTGGTGTCGTCGGTCACAGTTGACGTATTATGTTGACTGTCGACAGTGGGGTTGCCGAAGAAGCACCCCACTCTTGAAAGGGAAAGACACACATGAGCAATGAAGCTCTGACCATGCGTGGTCCGGTTCATGGAACCAAGGAAGCAAAGCGCGTCGCCGTCGGTTCCGGCGTTGGCGCAGTCATCGAAACCTACGACTTCATCGGTTTCGGCACCGCCGCAGCACTGTACTTCGGTACGGCGTTCTTCCCGGGCGCCGACCCGGTAACAGGCACCCTGGCCTCCTTCGCGACCCTCGGCGTCGGCTTCGCTGCCCGTCCGCTGGGTGGCATCATCGGTGGCCACCTCGGCGACAAGCTCGGCCGCAAGCCGGTCTTGGTTGCATCGCTCATTTTGATGGGCCTTGCTACCTTCGCCATCGGCCTGTTGCCCACCTACCAGCAAGTGGGCCTCCTGGCTCCCGCACTGCTGGTTCTCGTCCGCATCATTCAAGGCTTGGCCTTCGGTGCTGAATGGGGCGGTGCCATCCTGATGAGCTACGAGCACGCACCGTGGCGGAAAAAGGGCCAGTTCACGGGCATCGTGCAGGCCGGCTTCCCGGTGGGCCTACTGCTCGCCAACCTTGTCTTCCTCAGCAGCGTGGGCCTCGGCAGTGAGTGGGCCTGGCGAGTGCCGTTCCTCGCGAGCATTGTCCTTGTGGCTGTGGGCTTGATCATCCGTTCCAAGGTTCCCGAGTCCCCCGTATTCGAGGACGTGAAGGCCAAGGGCGACATCGTGAAGTCCCCCATCGTCGAGGTCATCAAGACCGACTGGCGCAACATCGTCCGCGGCATCGGCCTCCGCATCGCTGAAACTGCCGGCTACGCCGTGTCCGTGACGTACATGATCTCCTACCTGCACACCAACAACCTGGCCGACAAGACCGAAACCTTGGCGGCGCTCTGCATCGCGGCCGGCATCGGTATCTTCGCAACGTACTTCTGGGGCAAACTGACGGACCGCGTTGGTCGCCGTCCTGTTTACATCTGGTCCACAGCGTTCGCAGTTGTGTTCGGCATCCCGATGTTCATGCTGGTCAACACCGGCCTTTTCCTCCTGATCATCGCAACCATCGTCATCGCCTACGCTGTCTGCCAGAACTCCCTTGCCGGCGCCCAGGGTGCCTGGTTCCCGGAACTCTTCCAGGCCAAGACCCGCTCCTCCGGCGCCTCGCTGTCCTACCAGATCTCCGCCATGGTCTCCGGCTTCACCCCCTTCATCACCACCCTGCTGTTCGTCAGCATGGGATGGATGGGGCCGGCCCTGCTGTTCAGCATCTACGCAGCCATCGGCCTGTGGGCGGCACTGATTACCCGGGAAACCTGGGGAAAGCGCGAGCGTGCTCTCGCTGAAGAAGCCGCCAGCAAAACTCCCCAGACGGTAAACGCCTAAGCAGCCATCGACGTCAGGCGCGTTCTCCCCATCAGCACGCGCCCGACTCCGGAAGGAAACCAATGACTCTCTCTTCAGTCGAAGTGGCACCAGTGGCCACTCCTACGCCCGAGCGTGTGGACAGCATCCGCGCCGCCGCCTACCGCATCCGTCATCACGCGCTGAATATGGGCGAAGTCCAAGGGCAGGGCTATGTCGGCCAGGCCCTCGGTGCGGCCGATATGCTCGCCGCCGTCTACGCCGATCAGCTGACGTACCGCGCCGAAGATCCGCACTGGGAAGGACGCGACCGCTTCCTTCTTTCCACCGGGCACTACGCCATTGGTCACTATGCAGCGCTGGCCGAAGCTGGAATCGTTCCGGTGGCCGAACTCGAAACGTACGGCTCCGATGATTCCCGCCTGCCGATGTCGGGTATGTCCACTTACACCCCGGGCATGGAAATCTCAGGCGGTTCGCTTGGACACGGCCTGACGGTTGCCGTCGGAATGGCTTTGGGCCTGCGTCTTCAGAGCTCAACGTCAAGGGTGATCAACTTTCTGTCCGACGGTGAGTTGGACGAGGGTTCCACCTGGGAAGCCGCCATGGGTGCACACCACCACCAGCTCGGAAACCTGACCGCCATGGTAGACATCAATGCCCTCCAAGCAGACGGGGCCACGGAAACTGTGCTCCGCACCGAACCGGTGACCGAAAAGTGGGAATCGTTCGGCTGGTACACCCAGCGCGTCGACGGGAACGACGTGAGTGCGCTGCTGGGAGCGTTCGACAACATCGCTGCCCTGGCGGCGCCGATCGGGCGGCCCTCGGTCATCCTCTGTGACACCAAGGTAGGTCGCGGTGTGCCGCTCTTGGAGACCCGTGAGAAAGCGCACTTCATGCGCATCGAAGAAAACGAGTGGCAGATCTGCCGCGAACAGTTGACCGCAGGATACGAAGGGACGGCTTCAGCATGAGCACAATTACGACGGCGGCCGGTGCCGCTGCTTCATCGGTCGCCGCCTCGACGGCTAAACCGAAGCTGAAGACCTCGGCCATGATCGCATCCTTCGCCGATCCCGGCCAGAAGACCACTTCCGCCCCGTTCGGGCATGCACTGGTCAAGGCGGCCGAAGCCGACTCCCGGATCGTGGGTCTGACCGCGGATCTTGGTAAGTACACGGACATGCACATCTTCGCAAAGGCGTTCCCCGAGCGGTTCTTCCAGATGGGCATGGCCGAGCAGCTCCTCTTCGGCGCCGCTGCAGGCATGGCAGAGACTGGCTTGATCCCATTCGCTTCCACCTACTCGGTGTTCGCGGCACGGCGTGCGTATGACTTCCTGTGCCTGGACATCGCCGAGCCGAACCTCAACGTCAACATCATCGGGGGGCTCCCTGGCCTTACCACCGGGTACGGACCGAGCCACCAGGCCACCGAGGACATGGCGATCTTCCGCGGCATGCCCAACCTCACCATCGTGGATCCCTGCGACTCCGTCGACATCGAACAGGCCGTTCCGCAGCTTGCGGCCTCCGACGGACCAACATACCTGCGCTTGCTGCGCGGTAACGTGCCCACCGTCCTGGACGAGTACGACTACACGTTCGAGCTGGGCAAGGCCAAGGTCCTGCGCGAGGGCAAAGATGTTGTTTTCGTTTCCTCCGGCCTGATGACCATGCGTGCTTTGCAGGCGGCAGATGCCCTGGCGAAGCACAACGTGGATGTCGCCGTGGTGCACACACCCACCATCAAGCCGTTCGACTCTGCCACCGTACTGGCAGAGCTGAACACCGACCGGCTGGCCGTCACTCTGGAAAACCACACGGTTGTTGGCGGCCTGTTCGAAACTGTTGCCTCCGCCGTCGTCACCGCCGGTCTCGGCAAGCGCGTGGTGCCCATCGCGCTTCCCGACCAGTTCCTCGACGCCGGTGCGTTGCCCACGCTGCACGAACGATACGGATTGTCCGTAGACCGAATCGTTGCGAAGGTGCTTGCGGAGCTTGGCTGAGCTTTCCTCGCTGGGCGGGACGGACATGACTGCCCGTCCCGCCACGCTGCCCGTAGTATCGACAGTTAACATCGGACTGTTAGCAGTCGCCCACTGAACCGAGGACACACCATGGCCGTCACCGCATCCCTGCTGGGACTTGAGAAGAAGAGCCTGCGCGAACAGGCACTCGCAGCACTGCGGACCGCGATCACCAGTGGCGAACTCGAGCCCGGGCGACACCTCGTGGAAACCGAGCTTTCCGAGATGCTCCAAATCAGCCGCGGCACCCTTCGGGAAGCCCTGCGCCAGCTGGAACAGGAAGGCCTGATCTCCGCCGGAGCACGCGGCCGCATGTCCGTGCGGCACCTGGACGTCAAGGAAATCCGGGATATCTTCGCTGTTCGCGGCGTTTTGGAATCGTTGGCCGCCCGGACCCTCAGTGACATGCCGGACAAGGAAGCCGCGCTCGCAGAACTGCGTGCCGCCGTCGACAATATGGATAAAGCCGCCAAGTCCTCACTGCAGGAGCGGATCGAATCCGACCTTGAGTTCCACCGCACGCTCTGCCGCCTGTCCGGAAACGAAACGTTGCTGCACTCCTGGGAATCCCTGGAGGGCTCCATCCGGATGTCCATCATGTTCGCCGGGTTGGAACGCGCCACCCGGAATATGAGCGTGGGCCGGCATCACGACATTGTTGCTGCCATCGAGACTGGAAATGCGGCAAAAGCACGGGAAACGATCATCGCGCACATGGACAGTGCGGCGGAGAACCTCGTCGGCTAGTTCCTCAATTGCGTTGGTTGGCCGCTTTCCCATTGTTGGGCAACGACGCTGCAGCGGGATAGCAGCGGTGTTGCTGGAATGAAGCAGGGGTATAGGGTAAGTCGTCATGGCGTTGAGACTTGTTCAGGTGAATTTCAAAGCACGGGATGACTCAGCTCTCGGACAGTTTTGGGCGGAAGCCCTCGGGTGGGGTGTCTCCAGTGAGGGACCCGGTGTGACCAACGTTGAACCCCTGGGTTTCACTTGGCCGGACCCCTCAGCTGTTTGCGTTGACGTTGTGACAGTTCCGGATCCGGAGACGGTGAAATATCGCGCGCACCTCGATCTCGCAACCACTTCCGCAGCTCATCAAAAGGAGCTGGTGGCGCGGCTCAAAGAGCTCGGCGCTACACCGGCCGATGTAGGCCAGGGAGATGTGCCCTGGACGGTCTTGGCGGATCCCGAGGGGAACCTGTTCTGCGTTCTGGAACCCCGTCCGATCTACCAGGACACAGGACCCATCGCCACGGTGGTGGTCAACTGCAGCGATCCGCGGGCCATGGCCGACTTCTGGAGTGAGGCGATGGATTGGACTCTGCACGAAGTGAACGATGACCATGCGAGGCTGCGTTCGTCCGAGGGGGTCGGGCCATATCTGGAGTTGCTGCGCACGCCAGACCCCGACAGACTGCCGAACCGTATCCATCTGGACCTGATGCCGTATCCCGGTGATGATCAAGACGCTGAAGTGGTCCGGCTACATACACTGGGCGCGGCTAACATCGACATCGGCCAGGGCGATGTGCCGTGGCGTTGCCTCACAGACCCCGAAGGCAACGAGTTCTGCGTCCTGACACCGGGCTGACAATATGGCTCGTAACCACGTCCGGACCAAGCGGCTGTTAGCTGCCTGACGCCTTCAACAGGTGATCCGGGAGCCGGTTTCCCGGTGCCCGCCCACGGATTTCCAAGAGTTCACGGGCGTGGGCGTGCAGCTTCTTGTCCTCCTCGGATACTGGAACCCAGGAAGGAATCGGTACAGCGGTCCCTGTTTCGTCGCGCGCCACCATCACCGTGAGGCAGTACGTGGTCAGGTTCATTTCGCGGGTCTTGGGATCGCCGGAGCGTACGTGGACCGCAATGTGCATGCCCTTGGCGCCGGTGTAGACGAGCCGCGCCTCTACCTCGACGACATGGCCAATCAGCAGGGGCCGGTAGAAACGGACGCCCCCGGAGAACACAGCCACGGTGTCCTTGCCGCAGTATCGGGAGGCGCAAACGTACGCTGCTTCGTCGATCCACTTCATCACGATGCCACCGTGCACCTTGCCGCCCCAGTTGACGTCAGTGGGGGACGCCATAAACCGCAGGACAACACGCTCGGCGGTTCCGGCGTCGGTGTAGTCTTGGGCGTTCATCGCGTTGACGATCTGCTCGCGGACCTCGATGCGCGCCAAGGCGTGGTCGCGCTGCTCGACCTCTTGGGGCGTGGACGGCTCAAACTGGGGGACAGGAATTGGCTTGCCATCGGGTCCCACCGCTACGAAAATCACCATGCACTGGCTGTGCATTGTCTCCGGCCCACCTTTGGGATCGCGGGAGCTGACCACCGTGTGGATGTGCATCGAGGAGCGGCCGGTGTAGACGATGGTGGAGGTCACTTCCACCATGTCGCCGCTGTTCACGGGATCCGTGAAGTGGATGTTGCCCACGTACGCCGTGACGCAGTACGACTTCGACCAGCCAACTGCTGCTGCGTACGCGGCCTTATCCACCCACTCAAGGACGGTGCCGGCGTCGACTGACCCGCTGTGGCCTACGTCCATGGGAGCCGCGAGGAAACGGAGGGTCACTGAATTGGCGGCGTCATCGCTCATGCATGGAATCTTACTGTCGCCGGGTTTCTGTTACGTGACAAAGTCCGACTACCCGCGCTGGATGCCGAGGGTGGCAATCAGGTCCTCATGGAGTTCGAACCAAACCCGGTGGAAGGAATCCCGGTCGGTAGCTGTCAGCCAGGCTGTGTCCTGGACAGCATGCTTGAGTGCTCCCAACAGGCGCTCGGAGTAGCCCTCGAACCGAGGCAGCAAAACGCTCAGCTGTGGTTCGAGTAGACGCCAGGACGCCAAGGCGCCTATCAGGACGTCCACGGCGCCTTCATCCGCCGGAGATTGCAGCTGGATGGCACTGCAGGCGCCCACGACGCCGGTGTTGACCTCGGCGAAATTGTCATGCACCGCCAACACCGCGTCTCGTGCACCGGCGTGGTCCAGTTCACCGGCCAGCAGCCGCTCGTTCTCAATTCTCCCGAGACTCGACAGCGACCAGCCGCTGGCCCCCGCGAAGGTGCTGTGCGAAACAAAGCCGTTCACGCCGGCGTCGATGAGCTGCGACTCCACCAAACCGGGGTCTTGCGAGAATCGAGCCGCTACCGCCTGGGTCTCAGCGAAACCGAGGAGGCGGACCGCATGCAGGGTGAGGAGTGTCATTCGGTATCCATCAGGGTGATTGTTCCCCGGGACCCGTCAATTGCCAGGGGGCCGCCGTCGGCGAGAAGGTGCAGCGCATCCCGTACACCCAGTACGGCAGGGATACCGAACTCCCGGGCAACGATCGCGGCGTGCGACAACATTCCGCCGGTCTCCGTGACCACGGCTGAAGCCATTCCGAAGAGAGGCGTCCAGGCGGGGTCGGTAGTGCGGCAGACCAAAACATCGCCGGATTGGAAGCGTGTGAACTCGTCGGGACCGTGGATGAGCCGGGCATTGCCGTGGGCTGTACCTGTGCTGGCGCCGACGCCGGTGAGGATGGTCATCATCAGGCTATTTCTACTACAGAAAACACTGCCCCGGCACCAACAATTGAAGCGGCCGCCGAACTGGCTGAGGCATTGCACCCTTGAACGTTCTCTCACATCCCGGCCCTTAAAGCCCGAGGCTCTCTCACTTTCCTTAAGAAAGGGAGAGAGCGATCGGCTGAAGGGCTCGTTATGTGCGAGAGCGTCGGGGTGGTGGGCGCTACGCGAGGACGCGGAGTTTCGATCCCGAGCGGCCGAATAGTGCGGCGTCGGCGGAAAGCCTGCCTGCTCCGGCCAGCGCCAGGGCCAAGGCGGCGCCTGCGAAGAGCAACACAAGCTCATACCCGCCATTACCGACAAAAACGCCGGCTGGCGCGTGCACTAGGAACAGCGCGCCGAGCATGTTGACGGCCAGCAAGGCTGCGAAGACGCGGGTCAGGAGGCCGATGATCAGGGCAACGCCACCCACGAGCTCGAGGGTTGCGACTATCGGCGCTACTGCTGATGCGGCCGGGACTCCCATTTGGGTGAAGGAGGCCTGAGTTCCGGCGATGGTGAATTCGTTGAACTTCTGCCAACCGTGCGCGGCGAAGAGAAATCCTGCGGTTACTCGCAGGATGGTCAGGGCTGTGGTGGTCAAGCTGGACTTGTTCATACCTTCAACCATCCCCGAGGAAACTTGAAGTGTCAACTAAATGAGGCTCTTTATGACCTGAATCCCAGCTAGCGGGCTTGCATCCGGCGTTTATTGCGCGGCTTCGCCTGAAGCCAAGGCTGCAACAGCCGGGTAGTGATCGGCAGGAAGATGTAGGTCATCAGCGGGGTCAGGATCACGATGTTCAGCAGCACCGCGAATACCAGCGGCCAGTCCTGAGTCAAAGGGTGCAGCAGGAAATTGGCCAACAGGCTGAGCGGGAAGAACGGCAGGAAAATGCTGATGGCCTGCTTCCAGCGCGGCGGCACAACTGTTTCGGGCACAATCACAGAGACATCTCCAGGCCGCGAGAACCATCCCTCGATCCCTGTATGGCGCTCAACCCGGGTGGTCTCCATCATGTCCCTGGCACTATCGATCCACCAGCGACGCTCCTCGGAGTCCTCCCACTCCTGCAGCGAATCGGCGTCCGCGAAGCGATAAAGCATGTGCCATTCAGTGGAATCCACCCCATTGCGCACCCAACCGGACCCCAGATACCCGGGCCATTCGCGGGCGAGTTCCTGTCCGGCGTGGGCCCAGGCATTGGCCTGCCGGGTGTAGCCGGGAAGGATGGTGCGGGCGACGGAAACAGTGACGGGATGCTCATGTGACACGGCCCAAATGTACCCGCCCCGCGGCGGACTAGGCTTGTTTAGTGCCTCAAACCACAACCGCCCCCGCCCGCTCCAACGCCCGCGAAATCCTGCGCCTGGCAGTCCCGGCATTCGGTGCGCTCATTGCCGAGCCACTGTTCCTGCTGGCAGACTCCGCCATTGTGGGGCACCTGGGCGTCGACCAGCTCGCCGGCGTGGGACTTGCGTCCACCATCCTGCACACTGCCGTGGGGCTGATGGTCTTCCTGGCATATTCGACGACGCCGGCGGTCGCCAGGGCGATCGGTGACGGTAAGTTGGGGAAGGCTTTGGCGGCAGGGCGCGACGGCGTCTGGCTGGCACTGCTGCTCGGGTTGGCGCTCGCAGTGGCCGGTTTCGTGGCGGCCGAACCATTGGTTGGCTTCATGGGAGCCACGGGAGACGTGAAGCAATTCGCTGTCGATTACCTGCGATGGTCCATGCCTGGTTTGGCTGCGATGCTCTTGATCTTCGCCGGTACCGGCGTGCTCCGCGGACTTCAGGACACCCGGACACCGCTGGTGGTGGCAACCGCAGGCTTCGCCCTGAACATCGCCCTCAATCTGTTCTTCGTCTATGGGTTGAACATGTCCGTGGCGGGTTCGGCGGTGGGTACAAGCATCGCGCAGTGGGCCATGGCTGCCGTGTACTTGGTAATGGTCAGCCGGAACGCACGTCAGCACGGGGTGTCCTTGAAGCCCGACTGGCACGGCGTCCGCACCATGACCAAGGTGGGTTCGTGGCTCATGCTGCGTACGCTGAGCCTCCGCCTCGCCATCCTTGCGACTGTTTTGGTGGTGACCGCGCAGGGTGCCGTAAACCTGGCCGCGCACCAGTTGGCCATGACCATCTTCTCCTTCCTGGCCTTTGCCCTGGATGCGCTGGCGATCGCAGCGCAAGCCCTGATCGGCAAGGAACTTGGCGCCCGAAACGCCCAACGCGTGCGTGAATTGACCCGCACCATGATCCGCTGGGGCCTCGGATTCGGCGTGATTACCGGCGTGCTCCTGGCGATCGTGGCCCCGTGGGCCGGCTACCTCTTCACGCCCGACTCCGGCGTCCGATCAGCCCTGACCATAGCCCTCTGGGTCCTCGCGGTGGGACAGCCACTTGCCGGATATGTCTTTGTCCTGGACGGTGTCCTTATCGGCGCCGGTGACGCACGCTACCTGGCGATTGCCGGCGTCGTAAACCTGGTGGTCTACTTGCCGTTGCTGGTGGCAATCCACCAGACAAAGCCCGACGGCGAGGCGGGGCTTCTGTGGTTGTGGGCCGCGTTTGCGCTGGGCTACATGCTGGCCCGAGGTGTGACTTTGGGGCTGCGCGCGAGGACGGATCGATGGATGGTGCTGGGTTCGCACTAAACTGGACGGGTGACTCTCCCAGCGACTCCTGCCCAGACTCCTTCTGCTCCCGCGGACGGATCCTGGAAACCCGTGCTGATCCGCGCCACGGTTGCACTGTTGTTCGGTGCGGTCACCATCTTCTGGGCTTCGCCGTCCGTGCACGTCTTGGCGTGGGCTGTGGGGCTGTATTTGCTCGCGACTGCAGGTGCGGTGTGGATGTCCAGGGCTTTGCCTGTTGCCGTTCCGGTGGTTGTTGCACTCGGAGGCATCGGTGCCTTGGTCACCCAGTCTGACGAGGGTGTTGCCCTCTCGGCCATGTTCGCGCTGCTGGTGCTGGGCCTCCTTGAGTTCGTCCATGGTCTCCGGAAACGGGACGTGTTGGCGCGTGATTGGCTCATTTCGGGCGTTATCGCTGTGGGTACTGCCGTGATGCTGCCGTTCTTCACTTCCTTGGGCGCACATGCGCTGCTGGGCGTGGCTGGTGGTGGGGCCATCATTTGCGGTGTGCTGTGGATCCTCTCCGGTTTGACGCTGCGGCACGATGCCAAGACCGGGGTCGGCGGCCCTTCCCGAACCGCTGCGCCCGGCGCTTCGCCCGAGGCCGTAAACTAGTAGCTGGACGTTCTACTCTTTGTAGAACTTTTGCTTACCGGCGGAAACGAACCGCCATCATTGGAGGAATGACCGTGGCAGACCAGACACCAGGAGAACCGCGCAAGATGCGGACCTCGGTCAAGGGACCCCTCATGTTCTCCGCGTTCTTTGCAGTACTGGCCTTCGTTGCCGTGCTCATTTTCGCCTCCGGCGGCAGCGCTCGCGCGCCACGTTTCGACCTCGCCTTCACGGGCGCCGGCATCGCATTCATCGTGAGCCTCGTTGTGGCGGCCATGCTGTCCATGAGCCACAAGGAGAACGCCGACCACCTCGGCAAAGGCTCCGGCGTCAACCTCAGTTCCAAGCGGCCCGGCCACGGCCGCCCGGGGGCTCCGGATTCCGAGACTGAAACGCCCGACGCCGGCCACTAACGTTCCAAGGTTCGACGCTCCACTTCCGCGGGGCTGCTCTTGGGCGGACGGATGCCGACTAGTGCCTGGTGTTTCGACGTGAGCGTACGAACAGGAGTGCGGCGCCGATGACCAGAAGTGCTCCGGCTGCGTAGAGCAGGCCGGTTCCGACGCCACCGGTCAGGGGCAGTTCGAAGCCGCCGTTGGACGGGATGTTCTTGACGCTCAGGTCAATGCCAACCGTGGTGGATGCTGAGTTGATCAGGAAGGAGATCGGCTCGGCGAGCAGTTCGTATCCGGCCGGAGCGGTGGTCTCCACCAGGTAGTAGGTGCGGTATTCAGGGTCGCCCGGTGCAACGGCGGCGCCGTCGGCCCAGTCCGAGTAACGCAGACCGGAAATGGTCAAGGTTCCGTCGGCAGCAACGGTGAAGACGCTCTGGCCGCTCAGGACGATCGGGTTTGTGCCGGCCAGTGCGTCGGCTTCGGTGGCGAAGACGGAGAAGGAAGCACCGGCGAGGGCATCACCGTTCTCGTTGACCTTTTCCAGCGTCATTTCTCCCCACTTGGTGACAACCGGAGGAGTCACCACCGGGCCGCCGGGCTCGCCCGGGGTGATGGTGAAGCTGGGGAGGTTGGGGTAAACGAGTGCTTCGTTTTCGATTTCACCAATGGTGTTGACGTTGGTGTTCACGACGACCTGAACACGGGTGGTGTTGCTTGTGGCAAGAACAGCACGGCCGGCCTCGGTGAAGACCACGGAGACAGTGTTCGTTGCTGCATCGAAGACCACGTCGTAGTGCGTGCCTTCGGTGATGGTGGTGCCGTTCAGCAGTGTGGCGGTTGCGCCAACGTAGGTCAGCTTCGGATCGAGGACGTCGACGATCTTGTAACCATCGATGACGGTCTCGTTGGGGATGTCACCGGTGATGGTGAAGTCGATCTGGTCGCCGAGCTTCACATCGGGGGCGTCCGTGACGGTCTTTTCCACCCCGGTGACGGAGTTCTTCGGGTAAACGTGGACGTCGTAGATCCAGTTGTCGTTGTTTTCCGGGTCGGTCAACGGCACGGAAATCAGGAACGGGGCCGAGGGGGTCACGCCGGCGGGGTAGTTGGTCTCGGTCACGAGATACAGGCCGACAGGAAGGTTGTTGAAGGCTGCGATGCCGTCAGCAGCGGTGGTCTGTGCCTGCCCTGCTGCCAAGGTGTACCCGGCGCCGGTAATGGAACCGGATGGGTCCGAGGGAGCGAAGACGCTGCTCAGGTTATGTGCTGCGTCCCAACCGGCGTTGGTGGACAGGTCGATGGTGTTGACCTGCTGGATGGTGAACTCGACACCGGCCAGAGGCGTGAAGCCCGAGGTGTCAGGTACCGGTTGAGCGAAGTTGCTGCCGCCACCGTTGCCGCCGCTGCCGTTGTTGCCGCCACCACCACCCGCGTCCGGCTTCTCGAATTTGTGGATGGTGATGGAACCGGTCTGGTCGCCGTCAACCACCGGTGCGGCCGATGCCGGGGCAGCGGAGAAGGACATTGCCAACACCGCTCCGGCGACGATTGTGGCGGCGGTACGTGTGCGCTCGAACTGTTTCCGCATGAAGTTCCTATCCCTGACGCGTTGGCAGGGCAGCCCTAGCCGAGGGCTGCCCCAATTACCTTGCTCAGGAATAGGTGGATCCAGGGCGGGAATCGTGACGCAAAACTCATCGTGAATTTAATCACGCTCGCATTTAGGCGCGGAGAGGCCCTATCCACCATCACCAACTTCATATCGGGCGTCTATCACTCACCCTCGGCGGCCTTCCTAGCGCGATATGCAGCGACGTGGGCGCGGTTAGCGCAGTTCCCTGTATCGCAGTAGAGCTTGGAGCGGTTGCGGCTGAGGTCCAGCACGACGGCGTCGCAGTCGTCCGCCGCGCACACGCGCATGCGGTCCATTTCCTTGCTTCGGATGACGTCGATGATGGCCATTGCGGCTTCGGTTCCCATTCGGACTGCTAGTGGTGCTTCCGGGGTGGTGGCGTGCAGGTGCCAGTCCCAGTGGTCATGTTTCACGAGCTGCGGGAGTGCCTTGGCGTCGGCGAGCAGCTTGTTAACGGACTTCGCTGCCGTGTCCTCGTCGGCGCTCCAGAGTGCCGCCAGTTCACTGCGGAGGCGCTTGATGCTGCTTAGTTCCGCAGGAGTGTTCACCCTTGATCCGGTGAACTCTTCAGCCTCCAGGAAGGAATCGAGGTCTTCCATTGTGACCAGCGATTCCGCGCCGTTGGCGGCCGTATTGATCAGGTTGACGACGCTACGAAGGGCAACCTCGGTGTCAGGCGCAAAAAGCACTTTGACTCCTTACATGTTTCGGGAGTACTGTCATGACCATAAGCCCACTTTACTCCTGACAGGAGGCTGCTGTGTCAGCTCCAACGACGAAGGCTGATGCAAAGAGTTTCCTGGCATCAGGACTCGGCATCGCACTCTTTTCTTCCGCTGTTTTCGGCACGTCCGGCTCGTTTGCCAAGTCGATGCTTGAAACCGGCTGGTCACCCGGCGCCGCGGTTGCTGTGCGCCTCACTGGCGCCGCACTGATCCTGGTGATTCCCGCCGTCGTGGTTCTCCGCGGCCGGTGGCACCAACTCAAGGACAACTGGCTGACTATCCTGCTGTTCGGGCTCATCGGAGTGGCGGGCTGCCAGCTCTTCTACTTCAATGCCGTAGCCCGATTGTCCGTGGGCGTAGCACTACTGCTTGAGTATCTGGCCCCGGTGATGATTGTCCTATGGCTCTGGATCGCCAGCCGACGGCGGCCCCGCGCGCTCACCGCTTCCGGCGCCCTGTTATCCCTGGGCGGACTGGTCCTGGTGCTTGATCTGACGGGTGCCGTGAAGGTCGACTTTGTTGGGGTCCTTTGGGGTATGGCCGCCGCCGTGTGTCTGGTGATCTACTTCTTCATCACTGCCAAGGAGAACGACAGCCTCCCTCCGCTGGTGCTCGCTTCCGGGGGTCTCTTGGTGGGCGCCCTGGTCATGTGGCTCGTCGGGCTGCTGGGGCTGTTGCCCATGACCTTCAGCACCGCGGACACAACGCTGGGGCCATGGACTACTCCGTGGTGGGTCTCCGCCGTCGGCCTCATCATCCTGGCCACGGTGCTCGCGTACGTTTCCGGCATCATGGCTGCCCGCAGCCTGGGTTCCAAGGTGGCGTCCTTCGTGTCCCTCACCGAAGTCCTGTTCGCCGTGATCTGGGCTTGGCTGCTCCTGGGTGAACTCCCCGGCCCCATTCAGTTGCTGGGCGGCCTCTTCATTGTGGGTGGTGTGGTCCTGGTCCGGGTCGATGAGCTGCGTGGAGATCGCAGGGCGGCCAATACTGCCCAGGAAGCGGCACGCGTTCTGGATCACCCGAACGACGTGGAACCCGTCCCTTCCGGTCATGTCACCAAGGTGCCCCGCGACTAAGGTGCCTTAGACAGCGAAAGCCCCGGACGCTGATGCGTCCGGGGCTTTCCCAACTGTCTTAGTTGGAAGCCTGCTGCTGCTGCTCAGCGTTCTTCTGAGCGCGGTCGCCGGCTTCGCGAAGAGCGTCGGCAACCTTCTTCAGGTTGGAAGCGTGCTGGCTGTCCCACTCGCCGCGGAACTTGTCAGCGTCCGGGCCCTTCCAGTCGGTGCCGTCAAGTGCGCCCTTGAGCTGTGAACGCTGCTGCTCGATGTTCTCAGCACCGGCCTTCAGCTTGTTACCGAGCTGACGAAGCTGATCAACATCTGCACCCCAAATAGCCATGAGATTCTCCTTCATTTTTTCGGACCCGAGCTCTTCGGCATCCCCAGCGGCCTCCGGCTCATCCGGAAGATCCAATAGCTAAAACCTATCCCGGGAATCCAAAAACCGTCGATGGGCACCCCTCCCCATGTAGCACTGCCCATAGTTAGCATGGGGTTATGTGCCGCAATATCAGGACCCTGCATAACTTCGAACCGCACGCTACGAGCGCCGAAGTGGAGGCCGCTGCCCTGCAATACGTGCGCAAAATCAGCGGATCCACCAAGCCCTCCAAAGCCAATGAGGAAGCTTTCGCGGAGGCCGTCCACGAGATCGCGCATATTACGCAGCATCTCTTGGACTCCTTGGTGAGCCACGGCCCGGCGAAGAACCGTGACGAGGAAGCCGCCAAAGCGAAGGCCCGGGCTGCGGTCCGTTTCGGAACCGCGTAGCCCAGGCCACAACTGCCGGTCGGTGGGGGTTTACTTACCGAACGAGCGCAGTCTCAGCGAGTTCGCAACAACCAGCACCGAACTGGCTGCCATTGCTGCGCCCGCGATCATCGGGTTCAGGAATCCAAGTGCTGCCACCGGGATACCAATCGCGTTGTAGAAGAACGCCCAGAACAGGTTGGTCTTGATGGTTGAAAGAGTCTTGCGGGACAGCTCGATTGCCTGCACCAGCTGACCCAGATCACTCCCCATCACGGTCAGGTCCGACGCTTCGATGGCAACGTCCGTCCCCGAGCCCATCGCGATACCGAGGTCCGATTGGGCCAGGGCTGCGGCGTCGTTGACGCCATCACCGGCCATGGCCACCGTGGCACCGGATGCCTGGAGTTTCCGGACCGCCTCAACTTTCCCCTCCGGCAGCACACCGGCGAACACGTCTTCCGGTGAAATCCCGACGGCGGCAGCCACTTGGGCGGCCACTGCAGCATTGTCTCCGGTCAGCAGGATGGGGCGAATTCCCATCTCCTTCAACTTCTGTATCGCCGCTGCGGATCCGGGCTTGACGGTGTCGCTCAGGCTGACGATTCCTGCGGCCTTGCCGTCCACTGCAACCCAAATGGCTGTGGCTCCGCCGTTTTCTTCTGCCGCCAAGGCTTCCCGTTGGTTCGAATCGAGAGGGACGCCGTTCTGCTCGAGCCAGCCCGAGCGTCCGACAACCACGGTCTTTGAGGCCCCGTCCATTACAACGGTTCCCCTCACGCCGCCACCGGGAGCGGAACTGAAGCCGTCAACAGCAGGCAAGGTGCCGGCGTCGGGCATGGCGTCCTTTGCCGAGGCGGCAATCGCATGGGCAATCGGATGCTCAGAGGCCGCTTCAACAGCTCCGGCCAGGGTCAGGACGGTGGCCGGGGCGTAGCCGTTGAGGGCCACAGTGTGGTCCACTGCGAGCTTGCCGCTGGTCACAGTACCCGTCTTGTCCAGCAGGATGGTGTCCACATGGCGAGTGTCCTCAAGGACCTGTGGGCCCTTGATGAGGATGCCCAGTTGAGCTCCGCGGCCAGTCCCAGTCAGCAGCCCGACGGGAGTTGCCAAGCCCAAAGCGCAGGGACAGGCGATCACCAGAACGGCAACAGCTGCCGTGAAGGCCGCGTTGAGGTCACCCGAGAAGAACAGCCAAAGGATAAACGTGACCAGGGCAATGACCAGCACGATCGGGACGAAGACGGAACTGATCCTGTCCGCGAGCCGCGCAATGGGTGCTTTGCCCGTCTGGGCCTGGCTGACCAAACGCCCCATCTGAGCGAGCGTCGTGTCCGAGCCCACGCGGGTGGCCCGGACCAGCAAGCGACCAGAGGTGTTGATCGTAGCGCCCGTCACCAGGCTGCCCGGTCCAACCTCCACCGGCACCGATTCACCCGTGACCAGTGAGGCGTCGACGGCGGATGCGCCGTCCGTCACCACGCCGTCGGTGGCAATCTTCTCGCCGGGGCGGACAACAATGACGTCATCTACGAGGAGTTGATCGGCAGGAATCTTCTGCTCCATGCCCTCCACGAGGATCGTTGCATCCTTGGCACCCAGGTTTAGCAATGCCTTGAGCGCGTTGCCGGCTTTGGCCTTGGCGTTCGCTTCAAGGTATCGGCCCAGAAGCAGGAACGTTGTGACCACCGCGGCAACCTCGAAGTACAGGCCGCCACCGGACATGTTTTCCATGCCGGGGTGTTCAGTCATGCGGGGATCCGCAAAAAGTTGCCACGCCGAGTAGAGGTAAGCAGCGATGACGCCGATCGAAACTAGCGTGTCCATGGTGGAGGCGAAGTGCCGGGCATTGATAGCGGCTGCCCTGTGGAACGGCCAGGCCGCCCAGCTCACCACCGGCAGGGCCATCGCGCCCACAACCCATCCCCAGTTGGCGAACTGCAGGGCGGGGATCATCGAAATTGCGAACACCGGAACGGTTAGCAGTGCAGCGACGATCAGGCGTGGGCGCAGGGTTGAGGCTGCCGGGCCGTGAGCCATATGGTCTTCGTGCGTACCGTGGTCCGTGTGGTCGGCTTCCGCGGCGCCACTGGCACCATGCTCTGCATGCTCGGTCGTGCCTCCCTTAGACGCATGCTGCCGCATGCCACCGGCGGCGCCGCTTGGTGTGGCTTGTTTGGTGGGAGTGTGTCCGGGACGGGTGTTTTGGGATGGGGCTTGGCGGACTGTGGCTTTGTAACCCGTGGCGTTGACGGTGTCCACAATCTGCTGATCTGTCACGGTTGCCGGGACTGTGACGTGGGCTGATTCGAGGGGGAGGTTGACGCTGGCCTCCACGCCCTCGAGCTTGCCCAGTTTTCGTTCCACTCGATTGACGCACGAGGCGCAGGTCATGCCCTCGATGTCCAGTTCGATGACCCTGTGTGCGGGTTGGTTGAAAGTCTCCTGGCTACTCAAGAGGACTCCTAAGCGTCGTTGGCTACCACCAGGTAGCCGGCTTCTGCCACGGCCTCGCCGATTTCAGACGGCGAGAGCTCCTTGGTTGATGTGATGGTCACGGTGGACAGTCCGCCGGGATTGAGATCTACGGCCACGTTTTCGACACCGCTGAGCGACTCAAGTTCTTCGCTCACGCTTGAGACGCAGTGGCCGCAGGTCATACCCGAAACGTTGACGTTGGTCTGGATGGTCTGGCTCATGGCGCTCTCCTTGGTGATGAGTTGAATGGTGTGTTGATTGTTGGCGGAATTACCGCAGCAGGCGCCCGATGGCATCGGTGGCCTCCTTTACCTTGGCGTCGATCTGTTCGGCGCGGGCTTCGGGGTTGGGCTCGGAGGCGGCACCCACGACGCAATGGCCGATGTGCTCCTCTAAGAGGCCCAGGCTGACCGCGTGGAGGGCCTTGGTGGCAGCTGCTACCTGGGTGAGGATGTCGATGCAGTATTTGTCGTCCTCCACCATCCGCGCGATACCGCGGACTTGCCCTTCAATCCGCTTCAAGCGTTTGAGGTACGCGTCCTTGTTGTTGGTGTACCCATGGGGTGCGGCGTTCTCCGGATCCACCTCGATGATGGGTGCATCCGGATTGCTCATGCTCAGGTCTGGCGTGCTCATAACTTGAAACTATACCCATAGGGGGTATTCGTCAAGTACCCCCGGGGGGTATCGGGAGTCGCCAGCTCGGTGCGAGCCCAAAAGCCTCGCGTAGCTGCAGGCGGTCTACGAGCGTGGAGTTCGCAGCGTTTCCCTTGTGTGCTATCTCCGAAGTGTTCTGGTCCAAGTCGGAGGATCGGAACTACGATGGGTTCCTGCTGAGCACTCCATCGTGGTGGGGCACTCGCTGGGTGGCTTCACCGCACCCTTGGTGTGCGACGAACTCCACTCCGACGGCCTGGTGTATCTCTCGGCCATGATTCCGATGCCGGGTGAGACCTTCGGTGACTGGTGGACCAACACAGGGCACGATCGGGAGACCATCCCCGATGACGTTTTTTCAATCTCGTGCCTGAAGAGCTGGCTCGCGTAGCCATGGAGAGGGAACGGGATCAGCAAGGCGCTTGGATGTCAGGGCCTTGGCCCGGCCGCCATCCGGACGCTGTTGCGGCGGTACTCAACGACTTTGCTGAACGGATCGCCGGGGAACGCTGAGGAACCTGCTAGGCAGGATCGATCTCGGTTCGCTTAGCCCGGACAATGTCTTTGGCGTCGGTGACATCCGACGGCTGGGGAGCAGGCACGAAGAATGCAAGCGGCGGTACGGCGGTACTGCAGTCCAGATCCGGAAGTGTAACGACGCTGCTGATCCGTTGTTGCCCTTCCGCGAGTTGTTCCATCCGGAACATCACGCCGGAGGCACTCAATTCATCAGGCACGTCACCAGTTTCGGATGCCCACGGCACCAAGCAACCGTGCACTTCGGCAGTGCCGGGGACCGGGCCCGGCTGGACCTTCATAGGGAGGAAAGGATCAGGTCCCGGGCGGATGTCGGGGCGACGTTTCTGGGCGACGTCGTTCAACGGAGGCCTGGAAATGCGAACTCGAAGTTTCAGGCCAGTGGTCTCCACCAACTCGGGCAGGGTGAAGTCCGTAATATTCTGCGCGACAGCCTGGGCCTCGAGTGACTTGCGGGCCGCCATGACCCACGGGTCAGCCTCTAGGGGCTCGCTCGGCGCAGATCCCTGCCATTCGACCGCGGGATAAGGGGGTGCAGGCTTCTTTTCTTCCGCGCACGCCGAAAGGCCGCCGGAGACGGTAACCAGCAACAGCGATGCAGCAACAGCCCTGAAATACCGCGGCCGGGATGTCCTTGCACCGCCCATGATCAACCACCTTTGTTTGCGTTTTTTCGCCTGTCGAATCTATCACGGGCTATTCCGTCTTACTTCTGACGGCGTTCGTACGAGATCGGCGAGGTGGCCGCCGTCGAGGGCAGCAGCCCCAGCGCATAGGCTTGGATCATGCTGAACCTGGTCCTTGGACTTCTCTTTGCGGGGCTCTTCCTTGCCTCGTTCCAGTCCGACCGGCGTCGGCTCCGGAACGGTGTGTTCCTGCTGGTGGCGGCATGGTTCCTCCTGCAGGCCCTTCTGGAGTTCCTCATAGACCTGAACCCATGGTTCGAATGGTTGAACCTGGTGGTCTTGGTAGTCCCCGTACTGAGCATTTTCGTGTTTGCCGGCTTCCTGATCGCCAACGGCATCACGATGGTCCGCAGGGAAGGCCCAGGCATCACCAGCTTCCTGCCGATCGCGGTGGGACTTGCAGTGTTCCTAGCCCCTGTAATCGCCTTCCTTTTTGTGCTGAGCGGGCAGCCGGTATTGGCCGGCGTCGCCGCTCTCGCGTTCTTCCTCTGCTCCTACCTCGGCTGCGCCTTCGTGGTGTTCCTGGGATACGCGATGGTGTATTCACGGATGGGTTTCAGCCCGAACCCGGCGGCCGTCGTCGTCCTCGGCTCCGGCCTGATTAACGGCAAGGTCCCGCCGTTGCTCGCCGCGCGCTTGAATAAAGCCCTGGAAATTTACGACGGCGGCACTCCGGCCAAGCCTGTCCTGGTACCTTCCGGGGGCCAGGGGGCGGACGAGCCGCGGCCGGAGTCCACCGCCATGAAGGAGTACTTGGTGGCAAAGGGTGCGGCAGCCACGGACGTGCTGGAAGAGGACCAAGCCACCACCACCCGCGAGAACCTTGCCTATTCCGTTGCCCTGTTGGCAGATAAGGGCATTCATGGGCCCTTGCTGGTGTGCACCAACAATTACCACGTACTGCGCACAGCACTTTTGACCCGTCGGCAACGGATCAACGCCGAGGTTGTGGGTGCTCCTACGGCCAGATACTTCGTGCCAAGTGCCTTCCTCCGGGAGTTCGTGGCCGTGATGAGGGACAACCGCCTGACCAACATCATTCTCTGCCTGCCGATGTTCGGGGTTGCCCTGCTCATCACGGTGGCACTGATGAACTCGCCGGTGGTGTGACTATTCCTAGGACTTGGGGAGTCCTGTGGTGAACGTGTGGCTCCACTCCGTGACGGATTCAATGGTGAAGACGTATCCCGGCTCGGGTTCCGCTGTGACGCTCACAGTGCCGGCGGGCTTCCTGTAGCTCCCGGCTGCAACTTCCTTGCCGCCGATCAGGTACGACACACCCGCGACGGCGGGGATGGTGTAGGCATCCTGCCCATGACCCGGCCGGTCCGTGAAGATGACCGCCGCCGGCGTCGCCGTTTCGTAGCTCAGACCGAAGCCCAGCGGCAAAAGGAAGCCGTCGCCGTCGGCTTCGGGAATGTTCACTGGCAGCTTGCCGCTCGGGTTGATCGCGCCCGAAATGGCGCGGACTGCACCGTGAAAGTTGACCTCCTTAACCCCATAACTGTTGAGTACGGCGTCGGCACCGGGGAAGACACTGATGTCGTAGGGATTTCGTGTGGCCACAACGACTACGGGAGTTCCTGTGGCTGCCAGTTCCGCCACCATCTGTTGCTGTGCAGCATTGCTGGTTGCGTTGTACGAAGCGAAGACGACGGCGTCGACGTTGCCGGCGGCGGCTACCGCACGCGCGCGGTAGGCGGCGGACGGCGAAGCGCCATCCTCGTAGTCTTCCGTCACCGCGAATTCCTGATCCTTAAGCATTGGACCCATGAGTTCCGGCCATGCTGAACCGGCGCCCACCATGAGCACGGAACTGCCCGAAGCGAGCGGCAAAACCTGGTCTTCATTGCGAAGGAGCGTGACTGCCCGCTCGGAGATCAGCTTGGCCGTGGCCAGGTTCTCCGCGCTTCCAACGATGCTGTCCACAGCGGCGGGGTCGGCCAGGGGTTGTTCGAAGACCCCGCGCTTGACCTTCCATTCAAGGATCCTTCGGACAGAATCGTCCAGGCGGGCCTCGGTGAGCTCGCCGGATTCGACGGCGGCGCGAACTCCGGCGAACGATGCATCCACATCCGGGGAGTTGAGGAGGATGTCAGAGCCGGCCTGGATCGCCTTCACTGCGATCTCTTCCTGCGTCCATTCGGCAGCCATTGCCGCCATATCCAGGGCATCGGTTGTCACCAAACCCTTGAAGCCCATCTCGTCCCGGAGCAAGCCCGTGAGTACCTTGTGGGACAGGGTGCCAGGCATCTCCGGATCAATAGCCTCCACAATGATGTGTGCCGTCATGACCATATCCACGCCGCCATCAATTGCGGCCTTGAACGGCTTCAAGTGCTGATTGAGGGTCTCGCGATCGTAGGTGACGGTGGGCAGTCCATAGTGCGAGTCAACAGAGGTGTCGCCGTGGCCGGGGAAGTGCTTGGCGGCTGCACCTACGTTGTGTGCTTGAATGCCTTCGATCTGGGCGACCCCGAGTGCACTGACCAGCGCAGGGTCCTCACCCATGGAGCGGATTCCAATGACGGGATTGTCAGGATTGGAGTTGAGATCCAGGACCGGTGCGAAGTCAACGTTGATACCCATGGCACGCATTTCGGAGCCCAGGATTTCACCTTGCGCCTTGGCGAGACTTACGTCTGCCGTGGCGCCGAGGGCCATGTTCCCTGGAAGCACCGTTGCGGGCGGCCCGATGCGGGCAACCAAACCACCTTCCTGGTCAATGGTGACTGCAAGTGGGATGCCGTTTCCGTCCTCCCGCATTGCCGATTGCTGCAGACCGTTGGAGAGGCCCGCAACCTGCTGGGGGGTGGTGGTGTTTCCGGACCATGCGAAGTAGAGGACGCCGCCAAGGTTGTACTTTTCCACCACCTCCGCTGGCGTGTTGACGCCATACCGCTCTTGATTCTTTGCTGCCATGGAGGCGTCGTCTGCCGATGAACCGTAGACGTGCGTCCAGGTCATCTGGCCGATCTTTTCGTCCAGCGTCATGGCGGCGATCATCGCCTCGATATCCGGCGAGGCGGAGGTCGTCGTCGTACTTGCCTTGGTGGGTGCGGCCGCAAGTGCAGTGCCCGCGCCAGCCAGCACCCCTGTGCCCGTCATTAACAGCGCGGTGGCCGCCGCCGTCATGAGTGAAGTTCGTTGTCTTTGCATGTGAATCCCAATCCCGTCGTCCATGTTGCGGTTGAGGTTTGTGTGTCTGTAGGACTAGCGCTTGCCGTTGTAGAGGAGGTACTCGCGGGTGTCGCGCACGAATTGGTCCAGTTCGGGCCGCCAGCTGTCCATGATCGTCTTGGCGTCAGCACCGGCGTCGAGCTGTTCAGCAAAGCGGGCCGAGCCGCTTAGCAGGCCCATCCATCGTCCGCCGTCGCCACGCCAACCGAAACCGGGATACAAGCGCTTGGCTTCCACCAACATGTGGGTTCCCACTTCCAGTGCTTCAACGCGGGTGGCGTCGGTGATGTGAACCTGCACGCCGCCACAGATGAGGCCCTGGTTCTTGGAAAGCGTTGGCTGGAAGTACGCCTCTCGGAAAGTGACACCCGCAAGGCCCTTGCTGTTCAGGGCCTCTGCCCAGCGGTAGTCCACGTAGGGTGCGCCGATGAGTTCGAACGGCCGGGTGGTTCCGCGCCCCTCTGACATATTGGTGGCCTCGAAAAGGGCTGTGCCAGGGTACAGGGTGGCAGTTTCGGGTGTTGGCATGTTAGGGCTCGGCAGGATCCACATCGCCCGGTTGTCCGGTCCCGTCATCTCGCGGCGCCAGCCCTGGACCTCCACCACCTGAAGGTCCTGGATGGGTGTGAGGCCGGCGGCCGGGAGGTGAACTGCGTTGAAGTATTTGGCGAGCTCGCCCACCGTCATCCCATGTTGGAGTGCGATGCCCAGTTGGCCAACACCGGACTCGAACCCCTTCTGCAGGACTGGTCCGCGGGCCTGGCCGCCGATGGGGTTCGGGCGGTCCAGGACAACAAAAGTCGCCCCTGTCTTCGACGCCGCCTGCATTGCACCCCACATGGTCCAGATGTAGGTGTAGAACCGTGCCCCAACGTCCTGTATATCGAAGCAGATGGTGTCCACTCCGGAAGCTTCGAAAAAGCGCACATAGTCGGCAACTGTGGCGCCGTAGGAGTCATAGACCGTGATGCCGGTCCGCGGGTCCACGGATGTTCCTTCGCTGGCACCATCCTGGGCGGTCCCCCTGAAGCCGTGCTCGGGTCCGAAGACCGCTCCGACCCCCACGCCTTTGGCCGCCATGTCATCCACGATGGTGCGGAAGTTCGCGAGGACGCCGGTGGGGTTGGTGATGACTCCCACCTTGCGGCCGGCGAAAATGTTCCAGTTGTTCGCAGCGGCTACATCGGCGCCACTGATTGTAGATCCCGGCTTTCCCGGATTCCCCGGGCGTGGCTGGTTCGGACTGGCGGTTGCGCTGGGAGCAAAGGGCGCGACGACGGCGGCAGCGGCCGCCAGCCCCGATGCATGGAGCAGTTTTCTACGGTCGAGTGCCATGAAGAAAGCCTTTCGAAGGAGAGCGAGGAGCATGACAAATTTTGTGATTTTCCTTACATTGACCGTATTCGTTCTCCGGAAGGGCGTCAATGACTTACCTTTTTTCTGACGCTTGTGTAACTTAATGACAAGGCCCGGGCAGGGCCTTGGGATTGCGACTCTGAATCGGTACCGTGGATCGGGTTTGGCCCTTCGGAAGGAAACCATGCTGGAAGCGCCGCGAGACGCGCAGTCGTCCCGCACTGTATTGGTGCGAATTCGCTCTGTCCTGCCAGCGTTGCGCCCATCGGAGCAGGTTGTGGCTGAGTTGGTCCTGTCGGATCCATCGCGGGCTGCCACCATGTCGATCGGCGACCTGGCTGAGGAATGCGGAACATCCACTACCTCGGTGGTCCGGTTCTACAAGAAGGTGGGCTACGGCGGCTACTCTGATCTTCGCCTGGACCTTGCACGTGAAACTGCTCGCGAGAGTGTGGCCCATGGCGTCCCGGCCGAGGTCTACGAGGACATCAACACCGCCGACTCGCTTCAGGACATCGTCTCCAAAATTGCATTCAACGAGACCATGTCCATCGCCGATACTGCCCAGGTGCTGGACGTCGAACAGCTGGCTCGGGCCATTGACGTGGTGTCCGGCTCCCGCAAGATCGACATCTTCGGAGTGGGAGCGGGAGGTTTGGTGGGCCAGGACCTGCAGCAAAAGCTGCACAGGATTGGCCTGGTCTCCTTCGTCTGGCCCGAGGTACATGCCGCCCTCACCTCAGCGGTACTGCTCGACGCCGAATGTGTCGCCATTGCCGTCTCGCACTCGGGAACCACCGAAGACACTGTCGATTACCTCAAGGCGGGCAAAGCAGCCGGCGCCGCCACCATCGCCATCACCAACCATGCCGACTCACCACTAGGCGGGGTCGCTGACATAGTGCTGACCACTGCAGCCCGCGAAAGCCCCTTCAGGCCCGGAGCCCTGGGCAGCCGGATAGCACAGATGATGGTTGTTGACTGCCTGTTCGTGGGCGTCGCCCAGCAGTCATATGAGGCTTCCATTGATGCGCTGCGTAAAACGCACGCAGCTGTCCAAAGCCGGAAGTTTCGCCGGGCCAACTGACAAGCGCACCTGCCTGCCCGGCACAGCCTGAGGCTACTGGACAGGTTCCGCCTGCTTGACCTCTCTTTTGACGTCACTTTGCCTCAGCATGGAGTCCGAATTGATCGCAAGAATCCCCGAAAGCAGGGCTGCCAGGAGGATGGAGCCAAAGGCCATGAATGACGAGACGCCCATAAGAAACGTGGCAACTGCAAGGCTGAGGGGACTGGATACAGTTTCAAGAAACTGGACCGCCGTCATGGTCTTGCCCAGGTCAGACGAGGGAATCTGTTGATGGATGAGGGACGTGCGTCCCACCGTCCATGCGATGCCGCCCGTACAGACGACGAAAAGGGCACATGCCACGGCAATCCACGACGGTATGAAGAAGAGCAAGGCCCCTGCTGCCATAAGCCATGAGGACCGTTGCATCAGAACGTTTGGGCGCCATTCGGAGAGCAAACCTGACAGAATCGAACCGCAGAAGAGGCCCGCAGCTGCCGCTGCACCGACGATTCCTACTTCCGTGGCGGAACCCTTGAGGCCAACGGAGGTCTGGAAGATCGCCAATGTGGACAAAGGGGCGGATAGGAAGCCGACGAGGACAACTGTCCCGGCAAAACGCCACCAACCATGGATTTGGGTAAGTCGCCGGTACCCGGCAGAAAGTTCCTTGAAGAAACCCGGCCGGTCCGGCAGGCTGCTCGGGCGCTCCGGCCAAGGCAGGAAATTCATGATCAAGGCAATGACCGTAAACGACACTGCATCAACAGCCAGCAACCACCACGGGCCCCAGACGGCGCTCAAAGCTCCACCAATTGCCGGACCCACGATGGAAGCTGAGGTCCATGCGGTGGAAACTGCGGCATTGAACTTCGCGGTGCCGTCACCGTACATCTTCGGGATGGCCACGAAGGTGGCTGTCCGGGCGAACATGTCTAGGCTGCCGCGTAGGAAGGCGCCTAGTACGAGGACCCAAAAGGGCGTGTGCCAAGGCCCTATCAGCAGCGCCATTGCAGCAACAACAAGTGCTTGACCCCAATAGCCGATGTGGGTCATGACGCGGGGGGACATACGATCCGCGAGTCCGCCGATGAGGACTCCGGGGAAAGCCTTGGGAAGTTGTGATGCCACGGCAACAATGGACATCTGGGCAAGGCTGCCGCTTGTCTGCAGAACTATGAGTGGCAGCGCGATGTTGTACGCACCCCCACCCAACGAATTCACCCACATTCCCGTGAGGTGCAAACGTCTCTGCCATGGCTTTGCCAATGACACTTCAGTTACCTCGGGGTGACTGGAGAATGGTGACAAGGTCGGGCTGCTTTTCCACTGATGTGAGAAGCCATTGCATTACGGGTGCCTGCCAAAAGCTGATATTCCACGTGCGGGCAATGACCATGTGAAAGATGGTGGTGCAGCAGGGAACTACCATCCGCCACTTGCCGGGAAGAATGAGGGCAAGGGGGAGTGCGACTAATTCAAGAAAGGGAATTGTGCGAGTTAGGGCACGAACCGGCATTCTATATCGCTCTTGGGCAAACGGGTGAGTATCCGAGGCCAACAGGTGCGAATGATAGATATGGTTGGCATCGCCGCGCCTGACCCAAGCGTCATAGCCGTGGAGGAGTTTGGACAAGCCGGCCTGCGTGTAGGGCAGGTATAGCGCAACCCGTGAGACCGAAAGCGGCAGGCTCGGGGACTGGCCACTGCCCGGCTTGGACATCTGACTGATGACGAGTACCGCTTCAATGAACGTGTCATACGGCCAGCGGCCCGGTAGGGATCGGGCATCCAAAGCTCGTGTTGCCAAGAAGACTCCCAGCGCTGCCCGCCGAATCCAAGAAGAGGACTTTGACCCGGGGTTTCCACAAACCTCGCCGGCAGCCGCGGCCGCCATCAGTAGTCCGGCGGCCGCGCGTCGGCTCTTCCAAGCGGCCCCTTCATCAGCCGTGCGGTCCACCGCTGACTCCTGTGAAGCAACTGCAGCTCGGTAGTCACGGGAAGCAGCCGGGCCGGGGCGGAGCGTCAGCGCAAGGGCGGCAACAGCCCACACTGCCGCATTGCGCACATGCTGGAGTTGGACTGGTTTACGGCGAAGTTGTCGGAACATACGTGTACACAATTTCCTTTTCCTCAGGCATTCCCCGAACAGTAGTTGCCACCAGGATGTCCATCCTCAAGGGATGGTCGGGCAGGTGAGCGGGGGTGCGAACCTCGTCAAACGGTCTCCAGGCGTTGCTTCGAAGCCTCTGGATGATTCTCTGGCAGAGGACATTCTTTGGTTGCTCGTCCTCACCCATGAAGATGCCGGCGAACACGGCTCCGGCCCGGAAGAACTGGGTTGGAAGGCAGTTTGCCGGGCCGCAAGCAACGGTTGTTCCACCAGGCATGTGAAATTCAACTGCGAATCTTGAGACGCGGTCCCGGAACTTCGCATTGAACATATTGTTTGACGCAATTGGCCAGAAGTTTCTGTTGGCCACCGTTGCGGCGATCGAGGCGACTACGTAGGCCCCCGCCAACGCAACGAGCGCCGTGGACTTGTTGCAGTCAGGCGCACGCAGCACAGCGGCCATTCCTGGCGAAATCTTCGAACTCCGATGCCAACTCCAGCGAGTCAAACACCAGCCTCCTGCCGTCAAGGTTGGTGGATCCGGTAAGCAGGTAGCGGAACACTTCCATTGCGGCAATGGACGCCACGATTGAGTTCAGCGGCCCAAAGCTTGGGGCCTGGTATGAGCTATTGAGATTGGTGGTGGAGAGCGATGCCTTTGATTTGGTCCTGCCGTCGTTGTCTGTCGCTGCGCATTCCAGGCAAGGGGTGACGCCTGGCCGTACTACCGGGCCTACCACTCCACGCGTATCTTGATACCCGGCGCAAGTGAAGGGTGTGCCGGTGGCGATGGACGCCTGGTTAGACCACTCGAGCACTTCCTGGGGCGTATCGGCCGAGACCACAACGAAGTCTGAGTCCTGAAAAACAGGCAAGAGATCGTTCGCTCCGGACATCATGGAGGCGACTTCCACCGTGTTGATGCCGGGGGCCCTGAGGTGAAGGTTTCTTGCAGCGGCTTGAATTTTGGGGGAACCGATATCTTGCGCAGTGAAGAGGTACTGCCGGGTCAGGTTGCTTTCTTCCACAGTGTCCCCGTCGACCAGGACAATGGTGCCCACACCGGCTGTTGCGAGTTGCATGGCTACGTTCGTTCCGATCCCTCCCACACCGATTAGCGTGACCTTTCGATTACGCAGCAGATCGCTGGCACCGGGGCCGGTGCTGTGTGCAAGTTCAAAGTACAGGTCATGGCGGCTGTACCGGCCGGAGAGGTCGAACCTGTACGGCACCAGAATCTCGGCGTCGATAAGTTCCTCGACGATCTCCCCGGAGCCTTCACCCAGCAGGAGTTCGGCCTTGCCGCCCAAAGCGTCGAGTGTCCGTGGCTGTGAAGCGAAGCTAAGTAGTTCTGCGAGCCCGTCCGGGGCATCCTCGATTTCGATTGCGTTGGGCGGGGCCAATCCGATCTGCACGGCCGTTTCCGTGGTGATGACGGGTAGCGACTGCTTGAGGGAGTAGGTTATGACTGCCAATTCTTGCCTCCAATGATGAGTGGGGGCCACGCGTTGCGCGGCCCCCACTTTTTATTCTTGGTTTAGTTGAACACGAAGTTCAGCTTGGAACGGCGCTTGGCCAGTCGCTTGAGCTTAAGCACTTGAATCACTCCTTTGTGTTTATAAACTTGTTGGACGGAATGAATCTACGACAGTTGTCATAGATATGACAAGCCTGTCGATTACTTTTTTGCGTGCCGCTTCGGTTGATCTCCGTCAGGGCGTGTGGGGTATAGAGTCGAGGTCATGTTTGAACTTGTCCCGCCGAATGTTGCCTTCCACCAGTCATTCCTTGAGTCTCACCGCGAGTGGGGCGGCGTCCATCAGGATGGCGCCGCCGTCTTCCTGGCGGACGATGTCACCAGCGCGGAGGGGTTCGCAGCTTGGGTTGGTAAGTTGTTGGACGCTGAAAGCACACCTGAGGAGAACGGCATTGTTCCATGCACTTATCTCTGGATCACGGAGGGTCCACGCTACGTAGGGGCGATTGCGTTCCGGCACCATCTGACGCCGGCTCTCCTGAACTCGGGTGGGCATATCGGCTATGGGATTCGCCCCTCGGATCGCAGGAGGGGGGTGGCGTCCTGGGCCTTGCAGGAACTGCTGGCTCGTTTGGCTGCGAAGGGGGAGTTGGGTGGGGTTCGGTCGGATCGAGTTCTGCTGACCTGTGATGACGACAATTCGGCGTCGATTAGAACCATCGAGCGCTGCGGGGGGCGGCTCGAAGATGCGCGGACGGGTGAAGACGGTCGGCTTTTCCGCCGGTACTGGATCGACCTGGAAACACCTGCAGCACCATAGATTTGTCACCCTGGGGTTGACGCGCTGACTGCCGGAGATGCACCATGGCTTCATGAGCAGTCAACCCAGGGGTGACATTCCTGCATCCAGCCTTGCGGATTCACAGTGGCAGCAGGTCCTCACCCATCGTCCCTTGGATGACGGCTCACGGGAAGCCGCAGCCACAAGGTTCGCTGAACGAGGCATCACCCCGGAACAGCTCAAGGCTGTCCTCGACGATGGTGGGGACGCCCTCTATGCGGCGGCCGCCGGGGGCAAGCCCGGCTGGACAGATCCATTCGGTGGTCCCCTTGCCGTTGCTCTCCTCTCAGCCGAAGTGAGCATCTTCGCGGCGCATTTGAACTCGAGGGCGTCCGGAGTCAGATCGGCAGCGGTTGCCGAACTGCTGGACGAATACAGCGCGGTAACCGTAGCCGCTGAGCTCGGCGTGGCGCGCCAGAAGGTATACGAAATCGCAAGAGCGGGTTTGCGCCCGCCCTATATCGAGCAGGTCCCTTGGAGGACGTCGTGAATCCCATCGAAGAAAAGGTCCAATTGCCGGACCCGGAAACCCAGTTCCTTGTCCATCCTGTTGACCTCCCCGGAGCCCGCAAGGAATTCCTGATGGGCTGGTGGTTGGGAATCGTTGCCACCCCTCAGGTCTACACGGCGTTTTTGGCGTTCTTTTGGGCGGTCAGCAACAACTACGTCACGCCCGTCCTGGTTCCGCTGGTCTTGGTGGTAGTTGCGGGATGGATCAGCTCCAAGCTCACCCGAGGGGCATGGGACTATATCCCACGGAAACGCCACGACAAGGAGCGGCGGATGACCGGGATGACCATAGCAGCATCACTCATCACCTCCCTTGCTCTTTTTGCCGGTCTGCTTGTTTTTATGGCGTGGGCCGTAAGCCAGCAGATGGTGCCGGGATTCAGCGCCTACCCCCTGGGGATGGGTACGGCCATTGTGCTGATCATGGCAGGAGAATTGGTGGTCAAATTGGTGCGGCGCCGCTCAGCTGAACTGGCTTCCGACGCCATCAGCCTGGCTGTCGTGGCAGGTGCTGTTGGGATTGGGTTCGGGGTACTCCCCGCGGGTCGCGAAGTCGCACCCGTGGACCTGCTGCCCGGCGCCGCGATCCTTGTGGGCGTCTGGTTGACTTGGCTGCTCTTCACACAGACAGAGGCCCGCCGCAACCACGGCTGACCGTCGGCTCTCGCGGGAAAGCCAGGGGAAGTTGGTTACATTTTCCTGTCTGCCGGACATTAACAGGGTATGAGGGTGCAGACGGAGCAGGGGGATCGCGTGGAATTGGGCAGAAAGAAGCAATTCCTGGCTGCACATGCCGCGTGCCATGACAACGTTTATCGCTATTTCCGGCGTCGAACGGAGGGTGCGTCCACGGCAGAGGATCTCACTGCCGACGTCTTCCGGATCGCCTGGGAAAAAACCCGACAGGACCAGGAACTCTCTGTTCTTGTGGTGTTTGGCATTGCCCGCAATGTCCTCCGAAACCACTATCGTGCAAGCCTTCGCTCCATGAACCTCACGCAGCAACTGGAGCGGCAGAGAGCGCAGGAGCTGGGTTCCGACGACGGTACAGTGGCTGACGCGCTGGACCGGCTCAAGCCCGAGGAGCGCGAGGTTCTTCTTTTGACCTACTGGGACGGATTCACTTCGGCCGAGGTCGCCGACCTGCTTAATGTCACCGCCACCGCCGTCAGGATGCGATTGCACCGAGCGCGGAGACAACTCAGCTATCTGCTTCGGGCGGGCCACACCACAGAGGACGTGCAGCGATGAAGAGGAAAGAAGCGACCCGCATGGAACGCCTGATTGCGGCAGACCCTGCCTTGGCTGTCACGGAAGAAGAACTTGCCGGTAGCCGTGGGAAAAGCCTGGCTGCTATGGACACTGACGCCGAGCACATCACCGTGGGTGGGTCCGTTACGGATTTCCATCAACAGCCTGCCAAACGCCGTGTGCGGTTCATGGCAGGATTCGTATTGGCGGCGGCAGCTGCAGCTGTAGTGGCCGGGGTAGCGGTGACGACCGCCATTTCGGCTCGGCCGCCGGAGCAAGCTGCGCCGGCGGTAACCCAGGTGGATCCTACGCCGGAAACAGATTCCTCGAGCGGGCTACCGTTGCCCGAAATTACGGGGATTCAGATGCCGACGTTCGACGCCGAGATCATCACCGGCGGCAACGGCAACAAGGCCGCTGTTTCCATAGGCAGAGAGTCGGACTTTCACATGGACGCCCTGAACATGGGGAAACTAGGCCTAAACACCGGGGGGTGTTTTTCCGACGTCGCCACTGAGGGCAGTGCGGGTGGACTCATTTTCCCCTTCGGGACAAGAATCACAGAGACGGGAGTGGTCTTTCCCGATGGCAAATCCTTGAATATCGGGGATGAGTTCGCGTTCGGAGGAGGACTCTCACCCGAGCGTGAACCGGGGGAATGCTCCCCAACGGGAGCGGCTTTCCTGGTTCAAAGCTGGGACGCGCTGCCCTGACCTTCTCCTGCCCGCACCCGAAAAACCTCGACGTCGGCACTCACCGTTAGTGCCGACGTCGTGCTTCCTATTCGGCGACGTCGTCCTCAACGATCGGATCCTTCAAAAGAAGCGCCGTGCCTTGGAAGGCAGGCAGTTCCAGGAAGAAGCTGTGGAGATCATCCACCTGGCTGACGTCTTCGCCGCTGAAAAGATCGTGGACAGTGGAGCCCGGAACCAGGTGCGAGGACTGGATGCTGCCCGCAATGTCCTGGTCCGAGAAGTTCAGGACGGTGACCTGTAAAGCTCCGTCGGCGAGCTGGTTGACCAACACCAGCAGCCCTCGATGGGAAACGTCCGGCACGTCCAGCAGCGTGCTGGTGGCGATCCCCGACTCCTCCCGCACAGTAAGGATCTGCTGGAGCCGCCGGGCGTAAGAGTTCGGGTCCTTCAGCTGCTCGGGCAGCGGACCGTAGAGGCTCCGCGCACGGGCCATTCCGGCCAGGGAGGTTTTCGCATCCGGACTGGTGCCCATGAGATCGTGTGCGCCACGGTTGATCCAGCGGGTGTCGCCCTGCGACGTGAGCTCGCGGACCGTCTCGCGATCAAGCGCTGTGATGCCCGTGAGGTCCCAACCGGAAAGCGCGAAAACTCCGGGCTGCAGCGCGTTGTACATGGACAGCAGCACGTGGGCGTCCAGGACCTGTGCTTCCTGCTCCTGGGTGATGGCATCCTGATCCTTGATGCCGAGGGCCGCCATGATGAAGCTGACCGTGGTGCAAGCAATGCCGTTGGTAGTGAACACCGCGTTGTACGGTCCGTTCTCCCCCGTGAGCCGTTCCCGCATGGTGTTCTGGACTTTCTCCGCCACCTCCGCACCGGTTAGCTCCTCGCCGGCAAGTTCAAAGGTGTCGTCCCTGTGCCCGGCGGCAAAGTGGAGCAGCTCGTAGGTCAGTTCATCGTGGTTTTGGAGGGCATGAACCAACGAGGCCTGGTCCACGCCGATCTCCATGGAAAGCCGCAGGGTCAGGCGCAGGAACTCTGTATCGCCGATGACCAGGGCGTAGTGATAGGCGGGCCTGGTGATGAAGTCGTAAGAGAGGTCCGGGCCGGACTCGGACTGGGACTTGATGTCATCGATGGTGAGGTTGAGTTCCTGGAAGGAGAACCCGCCCACCTTGCGGATCATGGAACCAATAAGCTGATTGGCGGCCTCGGACAAGGGGTGGCCCTCGGACCAGCCCGGTTCTTCCTCCGCGCTCTTCTCCACGCCCAGGAATCCGTTGGCATCAAGCCGGAGCGCGCCGGTGCCCAGGTCCAGCAAAGAGTGCAGGGCATCGCCAACCACAAGGCGCATGCCGGCGAATGTTGGGTCCAGCCAGTTGATGGAAGGCTGGCCGGCCTTGAAGTAGTGCAGATAGACCCAGCGGCGGGTCTTGCCCGTGGTGTCGATGATGGGCTTGGTGGCGCTCCAATTGGTTTCCTTGACGCCGGGTTCGTAGAAGATGACCCGTTGCAGGCGCCCGATGATGTACCCGGCCTTTTGCAGGGCTTCCTCAGTCGCCGGGCTGATGTTCACCGAGTCCTCGCCCTCAGGGACGTCGGGCAGCAAGTGCCAGTCCTCTTCTGGGATATCCACCATGTGATAAATGCCGGGGTAATCCCGGAAGTTCATTTCAGCGAGTCGGAAGTCCGCTCCCTTGCCTGTGTGCCCGGGAACGATGTCGTCAATGACGGTGCCGCCGTGGTCATTGGCCACCTCGCACATCTGGCGGAACTCTTCCTCGGTGCCGAAAGCGGGGTCGATCGCCATGCTGATCCGGTCAAAGTGGCCGTCCACGCTGGGTGTCTGGGACCAGCCACGGATGCCACCGGCCAGCTTGACAGGTCCGGTGTGCAGGCCCCGGATGCCGATTTCGCTGAAAGCGTCCCAGAGTGCGGGATCACCCAACGCTGAAAGGAAAGACTGTCCATCCTTGGTGATGAACGACAAGGGGTAAGCCGTGAACCAGACGGGTGCGCGCTCCACGGCCGCCCGCGGATTCGGCCTGGCATAGGAGTTCTGCCACATGCTCGCCTGCCCCGAGAGTTGGCGCGCCATGGTGTTGGCGTCGCCCAGCATGGACTGGTTTCGAAGCCAATCCACGTAGGTCTTGTTAAGGCCGTCGAATTCCAACGATGGGCGGGCGGCGAAAAACTGCCGACGGCGGGCGATCGGCCGCAGTGCCTTGGGGCGAGCTGGATAGAACTGTTCGTCAAACGTGATTTCCGCCGGTTCGCTTGCGGTTTCATCGGGCGTTTCCTGTGGCGTCTCCTCCGGATTTCCTTCCGGAGTTTCGCTGATTTCTGACACGCTCTCGTTGACTGCAGGCTCCCGCACAGTTTTCTCCTTTACGTGGTCGCCGCGTCAACGCCGACCGTCCGAGGGGGTCGTTCAAGAGGTCACGTACCCGGGCTTGCCCGGACTATTCATGCTAGTCGGGGGAGCCTGCCGTTTGTCTAACCCGGGAACAAGTAAGTCTCGTTATTATGTGTTGGGTTGACCTTGGTGGCACGGCGGTGGACACGATAAAGCCCGACGTCGTCACTCAGGTGGGTGCCGACGTCGGGCTTGGAATTGTGCGGACTGGGTGTGGGGCTGTCAGTACCGCCACACCACCGTGTAGGCGTAGCCGTTGCCGTTCCGGACACACCCTTCGACCAGGCGCACGTAGGAACCGAATCCGGGCCTGGCGGCATCCAGGTTCGACTCGCAAGTCGCCTTCGTGTGAAACCAGTAAACGTAGGTGCTGGCAGCCTCGGCCGGGGCAGCCAAAGCAATTCCACCGCCAGCCAGGATAGAGGTTGCCGCGAATATGGACGCAATCTTCTTCTTTACGTTAGTCATTTCGATAGAGTAAGCATCTGGCCGAAGACAGTCAACGGTCCGCGAAAGCCCTATCCGGCCCTACGGGTGGGCCCCGAACAGTCATTACCGTGACTGGTGAAGATCGGAGGACACATGAAAATTGTTGTTATCGGCGGAAGCGGTCATATTGGCTCATTCCTCATCCCCAGGCTCGTCCGGGGCGGACACGACGTCATCAATATCAGCCGCGGGACCAGCAAGGCATACGTTGATGCGCCCGAGTGGCAGCAGGTCCGGCAGGTTACCGCGGACCGCCACCTCGAAGATCGCGAGGGCACCTTCGGTGACCGGGTCGCCGGACTGGGAGCCGACGTCGTAATTGACCTGGTGTGCTTCACGCTCGACTCCGCCACGGCGCTGGTGAACCGTCTGCGCGGCGAGACGGGGCATCTGCTGCATTGCGGGTCGATCTGGCGTTATGGTGCCAGTCGGAAGTTGCCCATCTCAGAGGGGTCGGACTCCACCGCGGAGCCGCTGGATGAATACGGCATCCAGAAACGCGATATTGCCGGGATGCTGAAGGATGAGACGGCCTCCGGAGGGCTCATCACTACGTCCCTGCACCCCGGACACATTGTCGGTCCCGGATGGCATCCCGTGGGTCCGCTCGGAAATTTCGATCCCTCCGTGTGGCAAAAGATCGCGGCCGGACAGCCACTTCAGATTCCGGGAAGTGGCACCGAACTGATGCACCACGTCCACGCGGACGACCTCGCGCAGGCCTTCGAGAAAGCAATGCAGAGCCGGGAATCGGGCGCCGGCGAGGACTTCAACATTGTTGCTCCGTCCGCCCTGACAGTTCGTGGCTACCTGGAGATCGCGGCATCGTGGTTCGGGCGGGAGCCACACTCGGAGATGGTCAGCTGGGAGGACTTTCGCGAAACCACCACGCCCGAACACGCTGACACGAGCTGGGCCCACCTCTCCCGCAACCACTGCCTCACCATCGAAAAAGCCAGGTCCCTCCTGGGCTACGCCCCCCGCTACGAGCCGGAACATGCCGTTCGTGAGGCGCTGCAGTGGCTTATCGGGAACAACAAACTTCAGGTTCAGATCACTTGATATCACGGCGTAACGCTCGACACCGGGACTCGCCTCAGTGCTGAAGGACACTGAACCTCGGCCTTCAGTGCCTCCCTGCGTTCGGTGAGGAAGGTGTTGGGTTCCGGCGCTGTATGTATTGGTGTCTGTACAACGGCCGCCCCAACACCGAAGCTTAAGGAGCGGAGGGGGAGCATCCATGTTCAAAGCGGCCAACAAAGGAGTGACAGACACCCGGCTCGACCACGCCTTCTTCGTCCTGGGCGGAGTCGCCGCAGTATGGCTTGCATTCTTGTTGGTGGGCGAGAGCTTCCAGCTGGGGTGGGGGCAGGTGTGGTTCTACGTGGTGTTCTGGGCGTTCCTCGCCTATTTGCTGCTCCCACGGCTCCACCGGATCCTGACCTCCATCTATGTGCCGGGCTATTTCATTGGACGGGCAAGGACCAGCGACGGGCTCTTGGGTGACCCGGTCAACGTTGCCTTGCTGGGCGCCGAGCCCCAGGTCCGCGCCATCATGGAATCTGCTGGATGGACCAACGCCGACGACGTCACTTTCGTCAGCAGCCGGCGCATCATCAGCTCAACTATTTTCCGGCGTAGCTACTCCGAGGCGCCCGTCAGTCCGTTGTATCTCTTTGATCGGCAGCAAGACTTCGCCTACCAGCAGGAAGTGGACAACAACCCGGGCAAACGCCACCACGTCCGCTTCTGGCGTTGCCCCGAAGGCTGGCTCCTACCGGGTGGACACAAAGTGGATTGGCTTGCCGCCGGAACCTACGACCGCAGCGTTGGCTTCTCCCTGTTCACTCTGCAGATCACGCACAAGATTGAGCAGAACACCGACGTGGAGCGGGACCACATCGTTTCAACCGTTTCGGCTGCGGAACCAGCTGTCTCAGTCCAAGTCATCAAGGACTTCTCCACCGGGTACCACTCACGCAACGGCGGCGGGGATTCAATCTCTACTGACGGCGACTTGCCGATCGTCGACGCTCGCGGCGTCCTGGTGCCCGCGGATCAGCCGCCCAGCCGCACCGATAGCAGGGACAGGCGGCCCGCCCCCATCTTGATGGGGGCTGCTTTGGTGGTGGCCAGGGCGGTGGCGGCTTTGGTTCTGGCGATCACGTTGTTCACCTCCGGCGGTGAAATTTCCGGGCTCACCTTCGACGACGACTCGTCAGACCCGCAAAGCACGACGGCGGCAATCGCCTTGATAGCAGCTGTGGTCCTGGTGTTCGGGCTGGGTGAAGTTTTCCTGGCCTGGCGCATCTTCCTTGGCAGCAATGGTGCCCGCGTGATTGCCATGGGCTTGAGCTCCATCTCGATCCTGGTCCAGGCAATCGACTACTCCACGGGCAGCGCAAACATCACCCTCGAAGCTGGCCTCTCCGGTTTGGCCACTGACATTCTGGTGCTCCTGGCCCTGTCCAGCCAACGTGCCCGTGTGTACGCAAAACGGCAGCGCGTTCCGGCGGTTCCGGCGTCGGTAGTTGGCCGGCGGGTACCTTCCTGACCCACTTTGAGGGCGACTGGGTCCGACGCGCCGTCCTTCGTGGCGCGTCGGGGTAATTTCAGATTCAAAGTGGGTGGTGACGGTACACGCCTGATTCAGAAGTCCTCCACTACCAAGCGCTGGCTGCGTCTAACCGGGTACGCCTCAAGCGTGGGTTCCGCCAGGATGGCACCGACCGCACTCAATGAGCCAGCGACGAACACGGACCTAGCGTAGATATCGTTTCCTACGAACCAAGCGGCATCATCCGGCAACCAATTCATGGCGAGCCGGTTGGGTGGTGAGTCGACGGGCTGGAGAGCCAGGTCGAGGTCGCCGTGGCGCACACGCATGACACGATCGAGGCTGGCGGTCACAGAAGGTGCTCCGCGCACTTCAGGCAGAAGTTCGCTGTATCCCTCCCCAGATGAGGAACGAACAATTCCGGGACGTCGTGTGCTTCGAAAGCACTTGGAAGAGCATGCTGGCCACTGTTTCGTCGATGCTTCCCATATCTGGCTCATAAATCGCATCCACGCCAACGCAAGGAAATGACGATGTCGCTCCATTGGGTTTCGGAATCAATCGACATTGATTCGCCAGCCATCCGGGACCATCGCAGCTTGCGGCCCTCGGCAGCCGACGCCGGGTTCAGCACGCGGACCAGGCCAGGAAAGCCTTGAGGGATCAGGCCATCCAGCGATCCCACCGGATGCCCAACTGTCCAGCGAGGTACCAATCGATGGCTTGGCTGGTGCTCGTATCGGTCACAGACCCATTCTTCCAGCCGGGCCGTGTCTCACGGTGTTCCTTCGCTACGGTACTTGGAGGCGGCCGCCGGCGTTCGCGGCGTCCCAGGGCTGCTTCGGATTCACAATGGGTGGACACGATGCCGCGAGCCCTTGTTGCCCTAACGGGCATAGGGATTGAAGAAAGACAAAAGTAAGAGCAGTTGAGAAAGCTAAAGAGTGGTCCATTTTGGCCGATGTCGCTGGATCGCTTTCCGCACCACGGTTACGATTCCCGCCTCATTGAGGAGGCAGAACCCAGGCGCTTTTTTGAACCGGGGATCGCAGGCATGCCGAAGAGCAGGTCCTGGCGTCCACGGCAGCCAGTGCTCCCGAGCCTCGTCGAAGATTCAATCAAGTACCCATCAAGTGAGTTGCTCCACGGAAGATGCCGTCATCCCGCCTCGGAAAACTGCTTCCCCGCCGTCGTTGCGTGATTCCGTCAAGTTCCCATCAAGTAAAACTGATGGCACCTTCGCCTAGCGCTAAGTGTTGATCGCTGTCGGCTCGGAAGCAGCCCAGCCCGGCACGTATCGCCGCATTTTTGGTGCGGCTTCGGGGTCGAACGGGGCGATGACTCCTGCCGCAACAGCCTCTCGGATCAAGCGCGAAGCTTGGGCGCTGTTTCGAGGTTCGATCCCGAAGCGCTCGCGGACTGAGGTATTAGTAGTGTGCTGCCGTGTAACGTGCCGCAAGCATGCATGAAGATAAACGGCTCGAACTCGATCTTCCTTATCCATTTTGGTTAGTGGTCGATATGCGAAAAGCACGACGCGAGTGTGGTTTTCTGTAACTTCTACCAGTGGTGCTGGCAGCTGGTGGTATTCGGTTTGAAAAACAATCTTGTCCCAGCCGCTTCCGCGTTCCTCGCAGATCCCCGCCCTCCGCATGACCGAAGCGAGGGCTTCGTTCCGAGATTGAGGTGGTGTGTCGACAAACCTCGCGGGATCCATTAGAGGCACACCCGGGCTTGTAAATTCGATACGGTCCTCAAATATTTCAAACATCGGTCCGGATCCCCCGACGGTGAAATCCTGATGGATAAGTGCATTGGCAAGGATCTCGCGAATTGCGAGTGGCGGAAACATGGGAACATCTTTCCTCAGGGCGCGTTCCACAACCTCATTAGCTGGCAGCAATGCCTCGATGTAGCCGACGAGGCCATCAAATCCATTCGCATAGCCTCTGGTACCTACTTGTTCCTTGAGGGTTTCGATTCGGCCGGCTCCGCGGTATTGAATAACCCGGGCAGCCTTCCTGGACAGATTTTGGAACTCGGATAGCCGCTTTGCAAACAGGAGTGCGCCAAGGTTGGTGATGTTCCACCCTCCAGAACCTGAGAGCTCAACGAAACGTTCGGATGCGAGGGCGTTGAGAATTTCGTTAGGAGTCCCGGGAAGTGGCTGTTCCATCAAGTCAAAGTATGCAGGATAGTCCAGTAGCCTCAGAACATCATCTGCTCGGACATTCTCGAGAGAAATTAGTCGCTCAAAGGGGGTCCGATCAAAAAGACGCCATAGCTCTCGTTCCTTCTGGGGGAATTCTTTGAGCTTCTTTTTGTAACTACCGATCCTGATATATTCAGTTTCTTGGAACCGTACGGGATGCCCATATGCGCGTTCGATGCGAAGTACTACGACATCCTTATCCTGAACCCTGACCTCGAAAAACTCGAAATTGATCTTGGGAGACACCACTCGCAACAGCCAGTTCTCGAGTTCCTCGTTGCCGATTTTCTTCTGCCGTGGCTTGAAGATGGTCCCGACGATGGCATGATCGGTGTCTCTGACACCCCAGATCATGTATCCGTATACTTGGCCCGCCATGGCAGCCGAGTTGGAGAGAGCAGAGATATACTCTCCGATCACTGCTGGATCAGCAATATTTTCCTTGAATTCAACCCATTCAGTCTCGTTGGGTAACGAGGCGAGTTCCACAACGAGATCTGGGAGACTGTTCTCGGGGACGGACAAGCTCATTTGAGATCCTCGTGCGGCCAACCAGAACCGACGCTCCAACGATTGCCCATCGAGTAGACCTCCCACCGAGTTTGTCCCAGCAGCATTTGCGCATGGGAATAAGTAGCCCTCGTTAGTTTGCCACGTTGCAGAGCATCTCAGCCGAAACTTGTGCTTTATCCACAAGTGAAAAGGTGGCTGCCTGTTTCGGACACCCTGAGACGTCTGTGACCACTGACCTCGGACAATGGGAGGCTTGGACGCGCTGTTGAAGGCTGCGTGTCGGGGTGGTTCCAGATCCAAAGTGGGTGGTGACGGCACACAGCCAGGAAGCCAGCCACCCATAAAAGCTCGACGGCGGGACTCAAGGTGAGTGCCGCCGTCGCGTGCTTCAGGGATGTGAGAGAGCGTCCGCGTGAAGCTGTAGGGATGTGAGAGAGCGTTAGGCAGTGACCGCCAGGGCATCGATCTCCACAAGCATGACCTCGTGCGGCAAGTCCACGAACACGGTGGTGCGGCTCGGCAGCAGACCGCTGGGCACGTTCTCGCGGATGAACTCGCCGTAAACCTCATTCATGGCGGCGAAGTCATCGCGGGTGGTCAGGTAGACGCGGAACATGAGGACGTCTTCGACGGAGGATCCACCGGCTTCGAGGATGGCCTTGACGTTCTCCAGGGTGCGACGCGTCTGGACTCGGACATCGCCCTCACCGATGTACTGGTTGGTGGCGGGGTCCATGGGGCCCTGGCCGGAGACCTGGAACATGCCGCCCTTCTTGATGCCCTGCGAGAATACGTGCGCAGGGGCGGGTGCGTTTTCGGTCAGTACTACGGTCTTTTCACTCATGCTGAGTTCCTTTCGTGGCTGATCCAGCCGAGGTCGTTGGAGATGGCCTCGGTGCTGGCTTTGAGGTCGGGCAGCAGCTCAAGCAAGCCTTCATAGCTGAGCATCACTACCGGTACCGAACAAGAGGCTGCGGCAACAACGGCGCCGCTGGCGTCGCGGATGGGGGCCGCGATGCAATGCACGAAGGCTTCGTGCTCAGCGTTGTCGTGGGCCCAGCCCTGTTCCTTGACCTGCTCGAGTTCGGCCAGCAAGGCCTCCGGCGAGGTCAGGGTGTTCTCGGTAACTTTCACGTAGTCCAGCCCCGCGGCGATTTTTTCCTGCCGGCTGCGCGGCATGTCGGAGAGGAGGACTTTGGACACAGCGGCCGAGTGCAGCGATGCAGTCAGGCCGATGCGCGAGTACATGCGGACGGGGTGGTGCGACTCGAACTTGTCGATGTACACCACCTCATTCCCTTCAAATGCGGCAAGGTGCACAGTGTGCCCGGTTCGGCCGTTGAATTCGGCCAGGTGCGGGTGCGCCACCTTGCGGATGTCCCGCTGTTCCAAAGCCAGCGATGACAGTTCAAAAAGCTTGGAGCCGAGCATGAAGCGCTGGTCTTCGTCCCGAACTACGAAGCGCTTTTCTTCCATGGCGTGCAGGAGCCGCATCACGGTGGTCTTGTGCACGGCGGCCTTGGACGCGAGCTCGTCCAGGGTTGCTGGCTTTGCGGCGAGCTCGCCGAGCAGGTCGATGGCTCGCATGAGGCTCTGGCTCACGATGTCACGCTCCGGTTCTGGTGTTGAATTGTCCGTCTTCAACATGGATAGCAGCCCACGCGTCATCCGAAGAATCGAGAATGGCCGCCAGCTCGGCGGCGTTGGGCAGCGGACCCCGATCGCCGTGCACGGTCAGGGTGCACGCAGCTGCAACATGCCCGCGGCGGAGGCTCTCCTTCTGGCCCAGACCGAACAGCATGCCGCTGAGGTAACCGGCGGCGAACGAGTCACCCGCGCCAACAGGCTCGACGACGGCGACAGACAGTGCGGGCACCTCTTCCCGGGTGCCGGTCCGGTCCAAAGAGATGGCGCTGATCGCCTCGTTCTTGATAACCAGCACCTTCGGGTCCGGCATCATGCGGCGAAGTTCTACTTCGTCGGTGGTGCCGAAGGCGTGTTCGGCTTCGTCTTTTCCAACGAGGACCACATCGGAGAGGTTCGCCAGCCGCTGCAGGACGGACCTGTCCTGGCCTGCCCAGAGAGCTTCACGCCAGTTGACGTCGAAGCTGATGATCCGGCCATTGCGAGGTGCGGTGAGGATTGCTTCCAACAGTGAAAGACACTCGGGGGAGAGGGCAGCGGTGATTCCACTCAGGTGGATGAGTGCAGCGTTCTCAAGCAAGGAGGAAACTGCGGGATTGGAAAGCGTGTCCCGTCCCATGGCTGACGCCGCGGATCCTTGCCGGTAGTACAACACCGAACTGCCGCCGTCGGGGTCCGAATCCTGGGCCGGGACCTTGACGTACAGGCCCGTAGGCAAGGATGCGTCCACTTCCACGCCGGTGATTCCCACGCCGTGATCCCGAAGCTCGTGCAGGATCCGGGTGCCGAAGCCGTCGTGGCCTACCCGGCTGACCCAGTGTGTGTCCAGGCCCATGGCTGCCAAGCCCATGGCGACGTTGGATTCCGCGCCGCCGATCCCGAAGTGGAGTTCCGTTGCCAGGTGCAGGGGGACGGCGTGGACAGGGGTAAGCATGGCCATGGTTTCGCCCACGCATACAGCTGAAAGCATCGTTCTCCCACTAGTTCGTGCGCTTCTCAGCGGCCTTGACTCTCGATCCGCCACCATGTTAGACATATCACCAGCAGGTTTGCAACCAGCGTTGCAAAATACGCAACGCACCAGAATCACCCAGCAACCCCACAACGCAGCTTCAAGAACGCAGCACAGCGAAGGGAACGAAACGCGTGAACACTTCCGAAGCCATCTCGGCATCCGCCGTGGCAGGCCTGGCTGACCGCCGTCTCGACTGGCGCCATAAAGCTGTGCCCGCATCCGCAAATGGCACCACACACGCGGACTTCCTCGCCGCCAAGCACACGCTCGCTGACCTCCAGACGCCGCTGCTCACCCTCGACGCCCGCGCCCTCCGTGCCAATGCCGACCGGCTGGCCGACTGGTGCAGGGAACGCGGCGTCCTGCTCGCCCCGCACGGCAAGACCACCATGTCCCCGCAGCTCTGGACCGACCAGCTCAACCGCGGCGCCTGGGGCATTACCCTGGCCAATTTCGCACAGCTCCGCGTGGCTCGTGAGTTCGGAGTAAGGAACCTGCAGCTCGCCAACAGCCTCACGGATCCGCACGCCATTCAGTGGGTTGCCCGCGTTGCTACGCCGGACGCGCCCATCCTTTCCTGGATGGACTCCCTGGGGACCGTTGAAGTCATCAACCGAACACTCGCCGGTAGTGAGGCTGTGCTGGATGTCCTGGTGGAGCTCGGCGCGCACGGCGGCCGGACCGGTGCCCGCTCTGTGGAGGCTGCCATGGAGATTGCCCGCGCTATCTCCGAGTCACCAAACCTGCGTTTGGTGGGCGTCAGCGGCTATGAAGGCTCACTCGCGCACACAGCGGACGACGCCGGATTGGCCGCCGTTCGCGGCTATCTAGCCAAGATGCGGCTGCTTCACGAGGAACTGCTCGCCGCAGACCTGTACGGTTCCAGCAAAGTGATCATTACCGCCGGTGGCAGCGCCTACTTTGACGACGTCGTGACCGTCCTCGCACCTACCATCAGCACCGGTGCCGAACTTGGGGGACCTGCCGTGGACCTCATGATCCGCAGCGGCGCCTACATCATCCACGACGACGGTTTCTACCGCGGAATCTCACCGTTTTCCCGCGAGGGTGATCAGCCCTTCAAAGCCGGCCTGTACGGCTGGGCGCGGGTTGTTTCGCAGACTGAACCCGGCCTCGCCATCCTTGACGCCGGGAAACGCGACCTCCCGTTCGACGAAGGCCTGCCCGAACCGCAGTTCATCGGACCTGTCCTGGGTGGGGCAATGGAGCCACTGCTTGACGCCAAGATCACCTCGGTCAACGATCAACACAGCTTCATGAGCTACGAAGCGTCCACCACCACTGTCCGTCCCGGCGATGTCGTCCGGCTGGGCCTCTCCCACCCATGCACCGCATTCGACAAGTGGACCGTCATTCCGGTGCTCGCGGACAGCGGATCAGCCGAAAGCCCAGGCAACCAGACCATCGTCGACCTCATCCATACCTTCTTCTAGGACAGCATGAAGACCATCATCAGCAATGCCACCTTGGTGGATGGAACAGGAACAGACCGGCGCCGTGCGGACGTCCTGCTGGACGGTGCGGTGATTGCCGCCGTCGTCGACGCCGGAACGCTCGACGCCGGTTCCCTCACCGACAGCGGTGCGGACCGCGTCATCGATGCCAACGGCCTGGTCCTGAGCCCGGGTTTCATCGACATGCACGCACACTCGGACCTGCAGCTCCTGGTGAACAGGGACCACTACGCCAAGCTGAGCCAAGGTGTCACTACCGAACTGCTGGGCCAGGATGGCTTGTCCTACGCGCCCGTGGACGAGGCCACGCTCGCAGGTGTCCGCGAGAAGATCGCCGGCTGGAACGATAATCCTGCCGACTTTGACTGGAACTGGCGGACCGTGCGGGAGTACCTCGACCGGCTCGACGCGGAAGAAAATGGTGGCCGCATCGCTACCAACGCCGCCTACCTTGTTCCCCAAGGAACCGTCCGGGCCCTGGTTATGGGCTTCGCCGAAGGTGACCCCACGCCGGAACAGCAGGGGCAGATGCAGGACATCATTCGCACGGCGATGGCGGAAGGTGCGGTGGGAATGTCCTCGGGCCTTACCTACACGCCCGGCATGTATGCCCAGACCGAGGAACTGGCTGGGCTCTGCCGAACTGTGGGCGAGCTCGGCGGTTTTTACGCGCCGCACCATCGCTCCTACGGCAAAGGCGCACTGGGTGCCTACGCCGAGATGATCGGGCTGAGCCGCGACACCGGCTGCGCACTCCACCTGTCCCACGCCACCATGAATTTCGCGGAAAACAAGGGCCGCGCAGGGGAACTCCTCGACCTGATCGACGAAGCCCTGGACCACGGCGTGGACATCACCCTCGACACCTACCCGTATCTTCCCGGTGCCACCACGCTGAGCGCGATCCTGCCGAGCTGGGCGTCCTCGGGCGGGACAGAGGCCACCCTCGCGCGCTTGGCCGATCCCAGTACCCGCGCACGCATCCGGGAAGCGGTGGAGATCTACGGCTCCGACGGCTGCCACGGCGTGGTGGCCGAGTGGGACACCTTGGAAATCAGCGGCGTCCAGAACCCGGCGCTCGCCGGCTACGTCGGCCGGACCATCAGGGACATCGCTTCAGAGACCAGCCAAGAGCCGTTCGACGTCTTCGCGCAGATCCTCACGGAAGACCACCTCGGTACCGGCATCCTCCAGCACGTGGGCCACGAGGAAAATGTCCAAGCCATCATGAAGCACCGCACTCACACCGGCGGCAGCGACGGACTCCTGGTCGGCGCCAAGCCACACCCACGAGCCTGGGGCACGTTCCCGCGCTACCTCGGCCACTACTCGCGGGACCTCGGACTCTTGAGCCTCGAGGATATGGTCCATCACCTCACGGGCCGGCCCGCCGCACGGCTCAAGCTCCACAACAGGGGCCTGGTCCGCGAAGGGTTCGCAGCCGACGTCGTGCTTTTCGATCCGGAAACCGTCCGCGACGAAGCCACTTTCGAGAACCCACGCCAGGCCGCCAGCGGCATCCAGTACGTCTTCGTCAACGGCACGGCAGCGATCGACCGCGGTCAGCCCACCGGTGCCCGCGCCGGCCGTGCCCTTCGTCGCAGCAGCGGCGGCCTCACCAGAGAAGGACAGCATGACTCCTGAACAATTCCTCCAGCAGCTCGAAGCCGACCGCACCTTGGCTGTGGTTCGCGCCCCGTCCATCACGGACGCCGCGGATCTTTGCCGGGCACTGTCCGACGGCGGCATCCGCAGCGTCGAACTGACATTCACCACCCCGGATGTGCTCAAGCACGTGCAGCGCGCAGCGGAGACCGCGGCGGAGCATGGTGCCGTCGTCGGAATCGGCACCGTGCTGACTGCTGACCAAGCCCGTGCAGCGATCGACGCCGGCGCGCAGTTCCTGGTGACGCCCGGCCTCCGCCCCGAGGTGGCGGCCGTTGCAGTCGCCGCCGGGATCCCGTTCAGCCTCGGTGCCATGACCCCCACGGAGGTGGCACAGGCCTTGGAACTGGGCTCGGCTGCCGTCAAGATCTTTCCCGCCCGCCAGCTCGGCCCGGCGTATTTGAAGGACCTGCAGGGCCCGTACCCGGGCATCCGCTTGCTGCCTTCGGGAGGCATCGACGCCTCGAACGCCAAGAGCTACCTCGACGCCGGTGCTGCCGCAGTCTGCTGCGGCACCAGCGTGGTCCCGCCCGCAGCCGTTGCTGCAGGTGACTGGGCAGACATCGCGGCACGTGCCGCAGCCTTCACCGGCACCCTCAAGTAGGACTTACCCAGAAAGACTCGTCATGACTGAATTCCTTGAATGGCTGCGGCACGACACCGCCGGCCTGCTCCTCCTGGCAGGTGCCGGCATCGCCCTCCTGCTGTTCCTGATCATCAAGGTCAAGCTCGAACCGTTCATCGCCTTGGTGGGAACCGGCGTGATCGTGGCTCTGGTGGGCGGGATTTCCGTGGAGGCCCTGGTCGGTTCGGCCACCAAAAGCAGCGACGCCCTCATTGAGAAGGGCTTCGCCGGCATCCTTGGCCACATCACGGTGATCATCGGCCTCGGTACCGTTCTCGGTGCCATTCTTGAGCGCTCCGGCGGTGCTGAGGTGCTGCTCGGAAGACTGGTGAAGATCTTCGGTGAAAAGGGCACCCCGCTGGCCATGGGTATCACCGGCTTCGTGCTGGGTATCCCCGTATTCTTCGACATCGGCATTTTTGTCTTGGCACCGCTGGTTTACGTTGCCGCAATCCGTGGCGGCAAGTCGCTGGCTCTATACGCGCTGCCGTTGTTGGCAGGCCTCTCAGTGACGCATGCGTTCCTTCCACCGCATCCCGGCCCCGTTGCTGCGGCCGGACTGTTCGGCGTGGACCTCGGCTGGATCATCCTCATGGGCCTCATCTGCGGTATTCCTGCATGGTTCGCTTCGGGCATCCTGTGGGGCACCTGGATCGGCAAGCGCGTCATGATTTCCGTCCCGGAGGACCGGATCGTCCCCGAGGCTGAAGAAGCCAAGGGCCACGAACCGTCCATCGGGCTGGTCCTGCTGGCCATTGGCTTGCCCATGATCCTCATCCTCGGCGGCACCTTCGGCAACATCTTCGCTCCCGCAGGCACGTTCCGCGATGTCCTCCAGTTCTTCGGCAACCCTGCTATCGCGCTGACCGTCGCTGTGCTCCTGGCTATGTGGCTCCTGGGAATCCGCCGCGGCATGACGTCCGCCGAACTCAGCGAAATCACGGGTTCCTCATTGCGTCCCGTGGGCATGATCCTGCTGGTTGTTGGTGCGGGTGCCTTCTTCGGTGCCGTCCTTTCCGCCACCGGAGTTGGCAAGGCCGTGGCGGATACGTTGTCCCAGGCCGGGCTTCCCATCATCCTGTCCGCATTCGTGATCAGCGCAGGCATGCGCATCGCCCAGGGCTCAGCCACCGTTGCGATTGTTACCACCGGCGGCATCCTGGCTCCAAGCCTTGCCTCGGGATACTCGCAACCGCAACTCGCGTTGATCGTGGTGGCCATCTCCTCGGGTTCCATCATCGCGAGCCACGTGAACGACGGCGGATTCTGGATCATCTCCAAGTACTTCAACATGTCAGTCAAGGACACCCTGAAGACGTGGACCGTGCTGGAAACAGTGCTCTCCATAGTGGGCTTCGGTATGGCGGCGCTGCTGTACACGTTCGTGAGGTGAGCTTCCGGCGCCCTACCCAGGTGGGCTGGCGCCAGGTGGGCTGGCGGCAACCAAGCCAAGTGGCGGCGTCGTGCGTTTCCCTCCGCGAGCCTGTACGGTCACCACCCACATTGAAATGACAACGGCCTCGACACGCCTAAGAAAAGGGTGTGTCGGGGCCGTTTTTGCGTCAAAGAAGGTGGTGGCGGCACGCGGTGCAACCCTCGATTGAAGGGTGCAAACCGTCGCTTAAACAAAGAGCTCCGGAGTGCGTTATTGGGGGATACGCACTCCGGAGCGGTCTTTGAGCAGGGGCTCTCGCCGTCCTGCAGTAATTACTCTACGTGCCGTGCGACGCCTTCGCCACCACCTCGAATAAGTACTTTCGCTTTAGTTTTTATGGGCAGCTAGGTGGCTCTTCTTTTGGGGCACAATCAGCACCGGACGCCGTTGGTGATGACTCAGCCAGGCTGCTACCGAGCCGTTCAGGGCTTCGGAAATCCTGTGCCCCAGCCCAGGCTCGGGGGTCCCTACGATGATCATTGAAGCGTCAATGTCCGAGGCCAAACGGCCCAGTGCGCGGGCAGGATCCCCGGCGAGCAAGCGCAACGTCCAATCCGCCGTGCCACCGCCCATGGCCTCCGCGATGGTCTTGCCAAGATCACCACGGACTGCCGCGATGTCCTCGTCATCCTTTTCGGGATGCAGCGACATCCGGTGTGTCTCGCGCGAGGGGTCCCACTCCACCAGGTAGCTGGCCTCATCCACATACGCACAAACCAGCGGCACGCCCAATTGTTCGGCGAGAGTCCTGGCAGTCTGGAGGACTTCCACATGCTGATCCGGCAGCACTCCGACCACCAAGGGAATCCGTCCGCTGAAATCTTCCGCAGCCATACCTTATTGTTGCGCTGCAGCGCGTACTTGAACAGCTACTTGTGCTCACTCGAACCCTTGTAGACGTTCCTGACGCGGCCTACGGTTAATCCGGGCTCACGGCTCATCCGAAGGAAGGCGGTCCGCGATGGAAATCTACATGTGGTGGCTCGATCTGCACTTGGACAGCAAGGAATGGCTGCGCGAAAACCTGCGCGCAGAAGAGCTGCCGTTACAGGTGATGCAGCACATTGCCGAGGCCGGCGGGCCTCATCCGGACAAGGTCAGTGGTGTGCTGACTACGGCGGACTGGGACTTCATCGAGACTCAGTCGGAGTTCGTGGACTGACAGAGTTCGTGGAGTTACGGGGCCTTTCCTCATCGGGATGGCGGTTCCCCGTGAACCAACTAGGCGCAGCTGGCGGCTGGCCGGGTGGCCGTGACAATAACCTGGGCGGCAGTGTCCGGACCCAGCGACGGGCTCTCCTGATACTGGGCAACCGTCTGAGCTGGCTTCTGCTTGGCCCTCATCCGGAGAAGCGCTATGGCTGAGATCAGGAACCACGCCACGTTCGTCACCACGGAGGGCCACGCTCCATGTAGTGTGCCGTTGACGATAAAGGCGCACGAACCAAAGAGATTTACGGTCTGGAAGGTGCTGCCCGCCTGTAGCCAGCCCATGGACACCGCCATATAGCCGCCGAGCATCGCCACTGCGCCGGCCCAACCGGCAATTTCGAACAGCAGTTCCATGGGAGTCCTTTCAGGATTTGGGCATCCGAATGAAGCCGACGGGCGGCGTTCGATTCGGGATGCGGGCTTGATTCGGTAGTCGGCATTGGGCGACTGAATCGTGCTTTTGAGTCAATATTGAGTGAGGAAGTCATTTAGTTCAATTGCAATATTCTGAAGCCGGTGTTTAGGAGTACTTAACATGGAGATGGATCCGCGTCGGCTGCTTGTGCTCCTTGCCGTCGCGCGCACTGGAGGCGTCCTTGCGGCAGCTGATGAATTGCGGATTACGGCGTCCGCAGTGTCGCAACAGCTGAGCAAACTCGAGAACGAGGCAGGGCAGGCGCTACTCCTCCGCACCCCCAAAGGTTCAGTGCTCACACCTGCAGGCTTGGCCATGGCGGAGGCAGGGGAAGAAATAGAACGGGCGCTCAACGTGGCCCGGGCCCGGATGCAAAGTGAGGTCAACATCGCGGGAGTGGTGCGGGTTGGCGGATTCACCAGCTTCATGCGCACCGTTGTAATCCCGCGACTTCCCGAATGGCGCAGCCAATACCCCCAGTTGCAGATCCAGATCGTCGAGGACGGCTTTCCAGCCCTGATGCGGTTGCTCCGGCAGCGTCAGCTAGATGCTGTGGTGATCGAACAGGATTCGACGGCGGCAGAGCAGCGTCCGATGGCGGCCGGAATGGTCCAGGAACCCCTGCTCGACGAGCCATGGAAGCTTGTGGTTCCCGCAGGAACCTTGCTGGGAACGGACAACATTGACCTGAGCCGCTTGCACTTGCCATGGCTGGGAGTCGAGCCATCAGCGGCCAACACTGCAGTACTTGGGCGCCTCCGTCACTCGACGGGGGCACGGATTGAGACTGTTCATCAGTATCACGACACACTCACCGCGCTGGCACTCGTCGCTGCTGGTGAGGGGGTTGCGATTGTGCCCACCCTGGCGCTGACGGGCGTCGTCCATGACCAGGTGGACATCCTGGATGTTCCTGGCTTGGGAACCCGGCACATCGCCTTGCGGAGGTTCGACCGGAGAAAGGCCGCTAGCCTGCCCTTGGACACGGTGGCCCGCCTGCTTCGGGAGTCTGCGGCTGCCTTCGACACCCGCTCGGGTGCCTGACCTGTCCCGCCTTGAAAGGCAGGACAGGCAGGACCGGTCAGGCAGACGGCACCCAGACAGTCGTCAACTAGTTCAGCGCAGGTGTATCAGTAGGGACCACGCCGGAGCCGTAAAGGTCAGTGGCCAGATCCCGAAGGGCACGCAACGCGACCCGTTGGGTGAAGGGACCATAGGACACGCGGGCAACACCAAGTTCCTGAAGCTCAGCTGCCGGAAGGGCGCCGGGCGCGCCGATCACGGAGAGCTTCCCGTGGCCGAGGCCTTCAACCAGAGGCTCGATGACCTCACGGGTCATGGCACCGGGCACGAAGACCAGCGAAGCACCGGCGTCAAGGAAGGCGCGTCCCCTGGTGATGGCGTCCTCAATGCTGTCCTTAATGGGACGGTCCCCGCCCCGGGCAATCGCGTCTGTGCGTGCATTCAGCTGGAATTCGACGCCTTCGTCCGCGGCGGCAGAAATGATGGCCTGCACACGGGCAACAGCTTCGTCGAAGGGCCGCAAACGGTCTTCAACATTCGCCCCAACGACGCCGATCCCAATCGCCCGGCGGATGGTCTCGGCAGGGTTCTCGTAGCCATCGTCCAAGTCGGCAGTGACCGGGAGGTCCACGGCGTCGACGATTCGCTTGACACCATCCAGCGCGACGTCCAACGGCATCGTTCCGTCGGCATAGCCAAAGGCCGCAGCAATGGAATGCCCTGCTGTGGCGATGGCCTTGGTTTCAGGAAGTTCTGCAACAGTGCGGGCACTGACGGCGTCCCACACATTAACCACGCTCAGGATTTCCGGTGCCTCGTGCAGGGCTTTCAGCTGTTGTGCACGTACGTTGGTGTTTGCTTCAGTCATCGTTGATCTCCATCATCGTTGTTCTCAGTCATCCACGGGTGGGAACTCTCACTTGCCACCCACAGCCTAGGCATAACGTCACACAACGCGATACCAAGCGCTTGCGGACACGGAACGCCCTACCCTCACTCGTGACTTTCTCCAAGCTCCGCACGGCCACCGCGGGTGTTGTTGAGGATCTCGTTGCAGCCTTCGAGTCCCTGTAAGTCTGCAAAACGGGCCATAAGAACAGGCTACGGGTGAGGCCCGACACTATGCGCCGTATGTCCATGACTACGGCCCGGTGAAACTAAGGCAGTGAAATTTCCGCTGGGTCTGCGCCAACAACCCTGTTACGTCCCTGGGCCTTGGCGCTATATAGCGCGGCGTCTGCCACCTTGATCATGAAATCCAGGTCTGGAGCCTCAGCACCAGTGGAAGTGACGCCATAACTGACTGTGGGAAACGGCAAACCATCCGGATCTTCCATTGCGGAGAGACGATGGCTGATCTCCGAGGCGATGGCTTCGGCCCGCTGTTGCGTCGCCCCGGGCAGGAACAGGATGAATTCTTCTCCGCCGTACCGTCCAACAAGGTCGGTTGACCTAACCGAAGCGGTGCAGGCCTCGGCGAAGGCACACAACGCGGCGTCCCCGGCCGCATGTCCGTGTTCATCGTTGACGGCTTTGAAGTAGTCGAGGTCTGCCAGGATCAAGGCACCACCTCGTTGGCCTGCCAGCTCATCGGCAGCCAGGCCAAGGAAGGCGCCCCTGTTCAGCAGGCCGGTGAGATGGTCCCGTTCGGCGCGTTCCCTGAGTTTTCTGATCAGGTGGTTATTGCTGAGCGCGTTCATGGTGAAGGACAGCGACACCAGGAAAATTAGGTGTACCAGGGCCGCCGGCGCATAGCCGAAGACGGTTTGGAACAAGTTCCCATCATGCCCTTCCAGCACAAACGTGATTGCCCGGCCCAGGTAGTACAGGGAGGTAAGTGCGGCGGTGAGGGCCAGGAACTTGGTCGCCCGGGTATGGGTTGATTTCGCGAACCACATTTCTGCCGCGGACACGCCAAGGCCTGCCGCTGTCAGGCCCAGATAGACCAAACCACCGGACCAGAGACTGGATTCCGCTGTGTCCAGCACCGACGCAACGTAGGTGATCAGGGGTGCCGGTGCCAGCTGCCAAGCGCTGATTTTACGGTCCCGAAGTTTTCGTGCTCCTGCCCAGACGCTGAATGCTCCGGCGACCACTAGCGCTTTGCCGGGCGGATTGGCCCACGCCAGTAAGGAAGTTCCGTTGAGTAGGAAGGCGCAATTTCCGGCAAAGAAAAGGCACAGGGACGCCCGCCACCAATCGGTGAACGGTGACCGGAGGCGCCGGGAGGAGACACAGGAGAGAACTATCAGGGTTAGGATGACGGCCGCGAGGACCATTCTTACGGAGAACGGGTCCAGGACTATCGTTCCCTCTTGCATGGAGGCTGCAATCATGGCGTGGTCCTGCTACCGGCCGACCACCGCGGAATTCCCTTTTGTTGGTCTCATGGCTCTTTGACCTCGCAAAACATGTATTCCCCCAGTAAGTTGCTGCGGCCTTTTGACCGCGAACCACAGTCAAGCACGTTTCTTCCAATCAGTGGACAACGGCCGCCACATCACGGGAAAAAGTTTTTCTCGATTTTCGCGTCACGATTCGGGGTTTGGCCACACTGTAACCGTGAGGAGGATTTTATCCGGAAACCAGACTATCCACATAGGGCAGAAAACCGTTGCCACCCACACGCCCTGATGGTTCGATGGGGACCATGGCTACTGCAGAGAGTTACGTCATCGCGATCGGGACCAAGAAAGGCCTGTGGCTGGCAAACAGCCCGGACCGCAAGGAATGGTCCCTCTCCGGCCCGCACTTCCTGATGAGTGAGATTCCAAGCATCGGGATAGACACGCGGAACGGCAATACACGAATCATGGTTGGCGTACGCTCCGAGCACTGGGGTCCCACAGTGGCGCACTCCGACGACCTTGGCGCCACATGGACCGAGCCCGAGCAGGGTGCCATCAAATTTCCGAACGGCACAGACGCCGCGCTGGAACGCATTTGGCAGATATACCCCGACGCCGACTCCCGACCAGGCGTGGTCTGGGCCGGGTGTGAGCCCATTTCGGTATGGAAATCAACCGACGGCGGCGAACACTTTGAGCTGAACCGCGGACTTTGGGACCACCCCCACCGCAGTGAGTGGGGCGCCGGGTACGGAGGAGCGGCCGCGCACTCCATCGTGGTTGATCCGTCAGGCGAGAAGGTCCACATCGCCATGAGCACGGGCGGCGTTTACAGATCGCTCGACGGCGGTGCCTCCTGGGAGCCCCGGAACAAGGGAATTTCGGCCTACTTCATGCCGGATCCAAATCCCGAGTTCGGCCAGTGTGTTCACAAGATCGCGGCGGATGCCGCCGTCGAGAATCGTTTATATGCGCAGAACCATCACGGGGTGTACCGCACGGACGACGGCGGCGAGAACTGGGATTCGATCGCGGACGGGCTGCCGGCGGATTTTGGGTTCGTCATGCTGACCCATCCGCGCCGCGAGGGCACCGCCTGGGTGATCCCGTTGAAAGCGGACGGCGAACGCATCCCGCCGGACAGCAAGCTCAGCGTCCACCGCACCGACGATGCCGGCGGAACGTGGAAAGAACTGCACACAGGCCTCCCTGACCACGAATACAACGCCGTGCTCAGGGACGCCGCTTCCGTGGACACCGCCGAACCTACTGGCGTTTACTTCGGAACCCGCGGGGGAGCCGTGTATGCCAGTGCTGACGAGGGCGAGACATTTACTGAAGTGGCCTCGCACTTGCCGGACGTGCTGTGCGTGCGTGCCGCCGTCGTGGTTGGCATACCGGCCGGCACCGAAGAAAAAGCCGACGCCCCGGTGCTTGGGTAGGCCGGTGGTGGCTGACTTTACGGTCCTGTTACCTGGTGTCCTGCAGCCCCTCGTTGGCGGACAGTCCTATCTGACTGCGTCCGCCGACGGGGCTGTGACCGTTGGACAGTTGCTGGACACGGTAACCGGAGACTACCCGGTGCTGGCCAGGCGTTTGCGTGATGAAACCGGGGCGCTGCGCCGCTACGTGAATATTTACGTGAACGGTGATGAGATCCGGCGTGTGAAAGGTCTTGATACGGAGGTCGCGGCTGGCCAGGAGGTTTTGATCATCCAATCCGTGGCCGGCGGCTGAGAGGGGTTTGGGGTCAATCCGGATCAGGCGACGCGCCAAACACTGCATTCGTCAGTATTGATTGCCTTCCGCATCCCGGAGGCGTGGTCCATGATCCACACCACGCCGATGCCCGGCGCCGTTTCCTGAACGCACCCGCGGCGGATCACTACGTCATCGTAAGCGGGACCTACGGACAGGCGGGCTTCGATCTCGTCTCCGCGGTGGAGTTGGCTGATAGCACGTATTCGTGTTGTGTGAGGGGTGGCTACCTTCAGCATGGTTTCCTCCTGGCTGGAGCTTGTGCCTGCACTTGCCGGCTATTCCAGTGTGGCGCGGCAATGTTGCCACGGTATTTCGTCCCGGTTAGGGTCCCGTTAGCATTCCGGGATGGTTGAGTTTCCAAGCGGCCAGCCCCGCCTGCCGGGCTCGCCGCCTACCCGGTTGTAGCCTGATCTCGGTTCTTGAGACTCACAGGAATCACAAGCTCCGTCCCCGGGGAGATCAAATGGGTGTGCTACGGCGAACAATCGCGTTGTCTACAGGCTTGGTGGTGTTTGCTACCGGCCTGTTTTTCGTACAAACCCCCGCGACGGCGGTGCCGTTGCCCGGGCCGGACAACCCCAATGTCCAGTTCGTGGAGGGAACCCCGCACTCGGAGCATACGTTCGAGGTACCCCCCGAGCTCGCCACACCGTTCAACACATCGCCCGACGCCGGCCCGGCGGCTGTGGGGCCAAGCGGCGACATCCGGGTGCGGCTGGTCACTGCCAAGCTGGCAGACAACACCAATACGGTGTCCATGACTGGCGCTGAACAGGCTGTCGCCGCGTCCAGCAACTATTGGAAAGCGATGACAGCCAACAAGCTGTCCATGACAGTGAACAGCAAGGTTGCCGGGCACCAATCCAAGGCGAAGTCAACGGATAGCTACAGCACCATCATGTCCATCATTACCAGCGAGCTGAAGTGGACGGCGAGCCCGTATACGGCGCTGGTAATTTTCATTCCTACATCCACTCTGTCCGGAAACGCCCTCGGAGCCGGATATAGCAGCGGAAGCTATAGTGGCCGCGTTCTCCTGCCGCAGATCAGCGGGTTCACGAACAACGTGATGAGCCACGAGTTCGGGCACGTCATTGGCCTCATGCATGCGGACGCGTTGCAGTGCGGCAGTGGAGTGTCCGACGTCGGGGTTGACGGCAACGGACGGTTCACGGATCCTTCCTGCTACATCCGGGAGTACGGCGACACCACGGACATCATGGGGGCAGCCCAATTCGCTTCGCCCGTGATCAGCAGCCCGCTGTGGGACTACGCAGGATTGGGCCGTGGTGATGAAATCCGTGATGTTGGCGTCGCTACGGGCGCCAAGACCTACACGCTTAAACCGTGGGGCGGGACCGAAGCACAGCGTGCCATCAAGTTCACCGATCCCATCAGCAAAGAGGTCTACTACCTTGAGTTGCGGCAGGCCGCAGGCTATGACAGTTACCTCGACGACTCGGGAAGGCCGGCCGGAAACAGGGGTGTCAAGATCGTCCAGCGCGGCGGAGCCACCATAGCTTCGTCCCTGATCCTCATGCCGTCCACCAAGCCGTTCCCGGAACCTTGGTACGCCAGCAACCACGCCTGGCAGGCCGGCAGCACTTTCACCACCTATACCGGCACCCAGGTGACCATCAATTCGGTGTCCACCACATCGGCGTCGGTCACTATCTTTGCCGATCCCAAGCTCACGGCGAAGGTCCGCTTCTCGGCGGGCGACTTCGACGGCGATAGGCTAGCCGATGTCCTCTCCCGTGAGGCTGACGGCTCCCTGATGCTCTACGCAGGGCTGCCCGGCAACAGGCTTGATAATCCCCGGAAGATCGGCTCGGGGTGGAACATCTTCGACACCATGACGGGCATTGCGGACTTCAATGGCGATGGCCGGGGCGACATCCTGGCCCGCACCAGCGACGGTGTCCTCTGGCTGTATCCAGGTGATGGCAATGGTGGTTTCCTAGCGAAACGGCAGGTCGGATCCGGTTGGCAGGGCTTCTCGAACCTCATTGGCGTGGGGGACTTCGACGGCGATGCCCGGCCCGATGTCATGGCCACCAAGCCCGATGGCACTCTGTGGCTCTACCCCAGCGATGGTCAAGGGGGCTTCCGTGCATGGTCGCAGATCGGTTCGGGCTGGAACGGCTTCACCAGCATCACCTCCGACGGTTCCTTTGGCGGTGCCGGAGCCGGCCTGCTCGCACGGGCAAGCGATGGCACTCTTTACCTATACCCCGGCAATGGTTGGGGTGGTTTCGCGCCGCGTGTCGCCGTCGGAAGTGGCTGGAATGCCGTGGGCGACATCGTGGGCGGGCAAGACTTCACGGGTGACACGCGCTCCGACGTCCTGACGGTGACATCGGCAGGAACCATGCGCCTCTACCCGGGCAGCGGCTCAGGTTTTGCCGAACGCCTGGCCATCGGGGCCGGGTGGAACCAGTTCAGCCAGGTGTGGGAGGCGGGAGACTTCGACGGCGATGCTGTCGCTGACATTCTGGCGCGCGGCACCGACGGCGTCCTGTGGCTTTACCCCGGGAATGGTTCGGGCGCTTTCCTGCCGCGAGTCCAAATTGGTTCGGGCTGGGGTGCGTTCAATTCGGTCCTCACTGCAGGCGATTTCGATGGCGATGGCCACCCGGACCTTGTGGCGCGCACGTCCGACGGGGTGTTGTGGCTGTACCCGACGGATGGTCGCGGGCAGTTCCTGGCCCGAAAGCAGATCGGCACAGGGTGGCAGGGGTTTACCCAGATGCTCGCACCGGGCGATTTCTCCGGTGACGGCAAAGCGGACCTTGTGGCGCGGGCTGCCGATGGAAGCCTGTGGCTCTACCCGGGTAACGGCGTTGGAGGTTTTCAGCCGTGGCGGCAGATCGGCACCGGCTGGAACATCTTCAATTCCGTGATGCAGGGCGGCGACTTCAACGGCGACGGCTGGGAAGACATCATGGCCCGTGGAACAGATGGCTCGCTCTGGCTCTACCCGGGCAACGGCAACGGAGGCTTCCTGGCCCGGGTGGCCATGGGAGCTGGATGGAACATGTTTAGTTCCTTCGCGGCCTTGGGTAATGCCTTCACCGGGACGGGCAATCCTTCCGTGGTTGGCGTGGCCGGCAACGGCGCACTATTCCTCTACACAGGCACCGGCCGGGGGGCGTTCCAAACGGTGGTGCTGGACCCGCGATAGTTCCTGATTTCCGTGCTCCAGGCCCGGTTGCCGGGAAGGAGCTCAGGGTTTTCTTAGTGCCGGGGTGCTTAGTGAACTTGCTTGTGCAGGCCGAGCTCCGTGGTGGGAGTTTTGGCTGATTCGCGGGCGGTCATGGCCGAGACAGCTGCGATCACACAGATCACCGCGGTGAAGATGGAGATCTGGACCCATCCGCCGGGCTTAGTGCCACCCAAGGCTGTGACGATGGCCGGTGCGAAGCCTGCCATGAGGAAGCCCAACTGGGTGCCAATTGCCAAACCGGAGAAGCGGACCTTGGTGCTGAACATTTCGCCGTAGAAGGACGGCCATACGGCGTTGGCGGCGGCGTATCCGAAGGAGAAGAACACCACGGAGACCAGGAACATCAGCGGCACGTTGCCACCTTCGAGGGTCAGCAGGAACACCGGAGTCATGATGGCGCTGGAGAGCGCTCCGTAGATGAACACTGGCTTGCGGCCGATCTTGTCCGAGAGCATGCCGAACAGCGGCTGGGTTCCCAGGGCAACAACGTTGGCTGCAACCACCAGCCAGAGCGTGATGGTGCTGTTGACGCCTGCAACATCCTGGGCGTATTTGATGGCCAATGTTCCAAAGACCGTACTCACCGCGGCGATGAAGGCGCAGCAGACCACGCGGAGGACATCGCGCCAGTGCAGCCTCAGGAGATCGGCAACAGGCAGCTTGGAGATCTCATTGTTCTTCTTGGCTTCCGCGAAGGCCGGCGGCTCGTGGAGGGTGCGGCGGATGAAGAAGGCCACCAAGACAACTACTGCGCTGAGCCAGAACGGAATGCGCCAACCGATGCCGTACTTGATGTCGTCAGGCAGTGCCACCACAGGAATGAACACCAACGCAGCGAGGATCTGGCCACCCTGGGTGCCGGTGAGGGTCCATGAGGTGAAGAAGGAGCGGCGGTTATCCGGGGCGTGCTCCAAAGTCATGGAGGAAGCACCGGCCTGCTCACCAGCGGCGGAAAGTCCTTGGCAAAGGCGGGCAACTACCAGCAGGATGGGTGCCCACCAGCCAATGGTCTTGAAGTCCGGGAGGCAGCCAATCACGAAAGTGGCGGCCCCCATCAGGATCAGCGTGAACATGAGGACCTTCTGCCGGCCAATGCGGTCACCGAAGTGGCCCAGGATCACGGCACCTACAGGACGTGCGATGTAGGCGAAACCGAAGGTCGCGAAGGACATGATGGCCGCGTTGGCATCCGCGGAGGGGAAGAAGACGTGGGGGAAGATCAGGGCCGCGGCAGAACCGAAGATGAAGAAGTCGTAGTACTCGACGGCGCTGCCCAGGAAGCTGGCAAGCGCGGCTTTCTTGGGTGTTCCGGCGGTGGTTTCAGTGCCTGGCGTCGCTGACGGCATTGTTTGGCTCATGGGTGTTCCTTCTGTGACGACGATGTCGCGGATCTGGCTTCTGTGGGGAGACCCAAGCGAGGTGCGGCCGGTCGATCCCTGCACAAGTAACCACATGGTGAGAGCTACTTGTGCAATACAGCAATACTGGCTGTGAGTGGGGTCACTTGTCAAGAGAAGTCGCCACCATCTAGAAATAGCTCTCACTATATGAGAGCATCGAGACATGAGTGTGAAAGAGGACACAAAGACCGACATGGTCGGCAAGGCCTTGAGCCTGTTGGTTTTACTGGGCAATGAACCCCGCGGGGCGAGTGCAGCGGACCTGGCGAGGAGTGCGAACCTCCCCTTCAGTACCACCTACAGGCTGCTGGGCTCGCTGACGCGCGATGGGTTTGTGGACTACGAGCCGGATGGGCGCCGCTACCACCTGGGTTTGCGTGTCTTCCAACTCGGTCAGCGCGTCTCGAATCATCATGGCTTCGCGGCCACCGCGCTGCCGGTCCTCCAGCGAGTTACCGAAAGCACGCATGAGGCCACGATCTTGTCCGTTCGTGACGGCAATCATCACCTCACCGTGAACAAGGTGGATGGCCCCAAGACCTTTCGCGTCACGAGCGACCCCGGCCATCTTGGCGCGCTCCACACCACTTCGGTGGGCAAGGCGATCGTCGCGTTCGAGGATGAGATTGAGCGGAAACGGCTCCTCGAAGAGCTTCCCCTGGATCCCTTGACCGACCGCTCGATCACCGACCGTGACAAGTTCCGGGAGGAAATCGAGCAAGTCCGCCGTCAGGGCTACGCCGTGATGGATGAAGAAAACGAGATCGGCATGCGTGCTGTCGCGGTTCCGGTCCTCAACTCCCAGGGGCACGCTTTCGCGTCGCTGGCCACCGCAGTGCCGGTGTTTCGGATGTCCATGGAGGAACTTATCGCGCACGTGCCCACGCTTCAGGAAGCTGCGGCTGAACTCGCCGCCCGGCTGCCCCAGCGATGACCTCCTCGTTGCGTGGCCCGCTCTGCGCGGCAAACTCCCGGAATGCACCGCAGAGTAGGCCTTGCAACCTCGGCCGCCTTCGCTGTGAGGCCCGCTCTGCGCGCCAAGCCCGCGGCGGAGGGCGCAGAGTAGGCCCCGCAACGAGCAGCCCCAACGCACATTGTTCGCGATAAGAACAGGCGTGCGGAATATGAACAGTTGTAGTAATCTAAAAAACACCCGGGAGAGCAGGCGCCCCCAGAAAGCGCCTGAACCCCGCGGTGCTGAAGTCAAAGGAGCTTTAGGATGAGCAACCGAGCCGAGTCCGTTCTGGTGGGCCTCATAGGCGAAGGCGTCATGCCCTCGCTGACGCCGCCCATGCACGAACGCGAAGCCGATGTGCAGGGCCTTCGCTTGCTGTACCGCCCCGTCGACCTGCTGGAACTCGCCTTGCCCGCCACCGCCGTCGGGGACCTCCTCACCGCAGCTCAGCGCATGGGCTTCAACGGCCTGAACATCACGCACCCTTGCAAGCAGCTGGTGCTGGAGCACTTGGACGAAATTTCCGATGACGCCCGTCGCCTGGGTGCCGTCAATACGGTCCTGATCCAGGACGGCCGGTTCATCGGCCACAACACAGACTTTTCGGGTTTCGGCTCGGCGCTCGCGGACGGACTTCCCGGCGCAAAGTTGGACCGCGTGGTCCAGCTTGGCGCAGGCGGAGCCGGTTCCGCCGTCGCGTACGCGCTCCTCAAAGCCGGCGTCAGCGCGCTGGACCTCGTTGACATGGATGCAGCTCGCGCTGCGGAACGTGCCGCTGAACTCGGCGGGCTCTTCCCTGAGGCCACTGTCACTCCGCGCACTCCGACGGAACTCGGTGGGATCATGCCCCTCGCCGACGGCCTGGTGCACTGCACACCGATCGGCATGGCCGCCCACCCGGGACTGCCTCTCGACGTGGAGCTGTTGGAGCCGCGCCACTGGGTGGCGGACATCGTCTACCGCCCCATCGAGACGCAACTGGTGCGCGAAGCCCGCGCCAAGGGCTGCGATGTCCTCGACGGCGGCCGCATGGCAGTCGGTCAGGCGGCCGACTCCTTCAAGCTCATCACGGGACGCGAACCAGACCGTGACCGTATGCGCGCACACTTCCTGGAACTGATCGCGGTGGAAGACGCGGCGGCCGCCCCCGCCCTCGCGAAGGCAGCACACTGATGCGCACCGGAATCGCCACGGTCTGCCTGTCCGGCACGCTGAAGGAGAAGATGCAGGCCTGTGCCATCGCGGGCTTTGACGGTATTGAGATCTTCGAGCAGGACCTGGTCACCTCGCCGCTCAGCCCCGAAGACGTACGGAAAATGGCCGCAGATCTCGGCTTGGGCCTTGATCTGTACCAGCCGTTCCGGGATTTCGACGGCGTCACCCCGGACCTGCTCAAAGCCAACCTCCGCCGGGCGGAGGCCAAGTTCAAGCTCATGTCCCGCTTGGGTATGGACACCATCCTGGTCTGCTCCAACGTCGCAACGGCCACCATCGACGACGACGACCTCAGGGCCGGGCAGCTGGCCGAACTCGCCGGGTTGGCCGGGGATCACGGCGTCAAGGTTGCCTACGAAGCGCTGGCCTGGGGCAAATACGTCAACGATTATGAGCACGCGTACCGCTTGGTGGAGATGGTGGACCACCCCAACCTCGGCACCTGCCTGGACTCGTTCCACATCCTGTCCCGCGACTGGGACACGGCGCCGATCGAGCAGATCGACGCCGAAAAGATCTTCTTCGTCCAGGTGGCCGACGCCCCCAAGCTCTCCATGGACGTTCTGTCCTGGAGCCGCCACTACCGCGTCTTCCCGGGCGAAGGCCAGTTCGAGCTCGCCAAGTTCATGGGCCACGTCGTCCGCGCCGGCTACACGGGCCCGGTGTCACTTGAAGTTTTCAACGACGTCTTCCGCCAGTCGGACACCGAACGCACGGCCGTGGATGCCATGCGCTCCCTGATTTGGCTGGAGGAGCAGAGCGCCAAGTGGCTCGCCAGCACCTCCGCTGAAGCTGGAAACGAATCAACAGCCGCGTCCCGGCGTCGTTATCCCATGGAACTTGCCACCCTGCCCAAGGTGAACGAACCCGCCGGCTTCAACTTCGCCGAGGTCAAGGCTGACGACACCGCGCAGTTGGAGAAGCTCCTGGGCCAGCTCGGCTTCGAGTTCGAGGGCCGCCACCGCACCAAGGACGTCCAGCTCTGGACCATGGGCCAGGCCCGCGTGATCATCAACGAGCAGGCGGCATCGCACGCAGAACCGGCTATCGCCGCTTTGGGGTTCGACGTCGACTCTCCAGTGATTGCCTCCGCTCGCGCCCAGCAACTCAAGGCGCCCGTAGTGGCTCGAAAGGTTCAAGCTGACGAGGAGGTCTTTCAAGGCATCTCCGCCCCGGACTCCACCGAGATTTTCCTCTGCCAGGGCAGCCCGGATGGCACCGCCGCGTGGACCCACGAGTTCGGCGAAGGGCTGGAACACTCTGCAGCACAGCAGAACGCCGTCATTGACCACGTGAACCTCGCCCAGCCTTGGCAGCACTTTGACGAAGCTGTCCTCTTTTACACCAGCGCCCTTGCCCTTGAACCGCAGCCGTTCGCCGAGGTCCCCAGCCCCAGCGGACTGGTGCGCTCGCAGGTCATGGAGACCAGCAACGGTGCCGTCAGGCTGGTGCTCAACCTGGCTCCCGCCCAGCAGGCCCAAAATGCCCGCAAAACGTACCAGGAACACATCGCCTTCGCTGTGGACGACCTCGTGGCCACTGCCCGGTCTGCCCGCGATCGAGGCCTCGAGTTCCTGCAGATACCGGCCAACTACTACGAGGACTTGGACGCCCGGTTCGATCTTGAACCCGGATTCCTGGCCACCCTCAAGGACCTGAACCTCCTGTACGACCGGGATGCCAACGGCGAATTCCTCCACTTCTACACAGCCACCGTGGGCAGTGTGTTCTTCGAAATGGTGGAACGCCGCGGCAACTACGACGGCTACGGGGCGCCCAATGCTCCCGTGCGCCACGCCGTCCAATACGACTCGCTCCACCCGTCATAAAACCTGAAGCAACAATTCAACCCATCGAAAGGAGCCGGCCGTGCCGCAAGAACAGACCGCACAAGCGCTCGAATCCGAGGAACTCGTGCCGCCCGCAGAGGCGCACGCCGCGCACGTTTCCCCCAAGAAGGTGGAAACCCAAGCGGACCTCAGTGCTGAGATGAAAGGCATCAGCGACCGCTACGCCGAGGCCCTGAAGAACGGCCGGGGGCCGGAAACCATGCCACGCCTGGACTACGCGCCGTACCGGAGCAGCATCCTGCGCCACCCCACCAAGAGCCTGCACCACGCGGACCCGGAGACCATTGAGCTCTACTCGCCCGCGTTCGGTCACCAAGATGTCCACGCGCTGGAATCCGACCTAACCATCCAGCACAACGGCGAACCCCAAGGTGAGCGCATCATCGTTGCGGGCCGTGTCCTTGATGGCGACGGGCGCCCGGTTGCCGGCCAGCTCGTGGAGATCTGGCAGGCCAATGCCTCCGGCCGCTACATCCACAAGCGCGATCAGCACCCCGCACCGCTTGACCCGAACTTCACCGGCGTCGGCCGTTGCATTACCGGTGACGATGGCTCGTACAGCTTCACCACCATCAAGCCCGGCGCGTACCCGTGGAAGAACCACCTGAACGCGTGGCGTCCGGCCCACATCCACTTCTCCATGTTCGGCTCGGAGTTCACGCAGCGCATCGTCACCCAGATGTACTTCCCGGGCGACCAGCTCTTCCCGCTGGACCCCATCTACCAGTCGATCGTGGACCAGGACGCCCGCGACCGCCTCGTGGCACAGTACGACCACGAGCTGACCAGCCCGGAGTGGGCGCTCGGCTACAAGTGGGACATCATCCTGACGGGCTCCAAGCGGACCTGGACGGAAAACGAAGCATACGGCGACGCCGGGGACGAGGAGTAGGCACATGACCAAGCTGACACCCACACCGGGCCAGACCGTTGGCCCCTTCTACGGCTACGCGCTTCCCTTTAACAAGGACAACGAACTCCTTGCTCCAGGCAGCCCCGGCAGCATCCGCCTCCAGGGGACCGTGTACGACGGCGCCGGCAACACCATTCCGGACGCCATCCTGGAGATCTGGCAGCCCGACTCCGACGGCAACATCATCCAGCGCACCGGCTCCCTGGTCCGCGACGGCTACACCTTCACCGGCTGGGGCCGAGGCTCTGTTGGCAACTCCGGCGTCTACACGTTCACCACGGTCAACCCCGGGCCCACTGCACCCGGCGCGGCCGCTTTCATCTCTGTGGCCGTTTTCGCCCGCGGCCTCATGAACCGCCTCTTCACCCGGGTCTACCTGCCGGAGAACGAGGAAGCACTGGCCAATGATCCGCTGCTGAGCTCCCTGGATCCCGAACGCCGTAAGACGCTGATCGCTCGCCGCGACGCCGACGGCGGACTCACCTGGGACATCCGCCTGCAGGGCGGCGACGAGACCGTGTTCCTGGACTTCCAGCAGGACGGCTCGCTGGAAACCAGCGTCAACGCGGACCATCCTGCCAGGGAAAACCAGGCATGACCGACGGCGACTTCGGCCTCCTGAGCCCCGTCTCGGCGTCGCCCGCTGTGGCAGCGCTGACGGGCGACCGTGCCGTGATCGCGGCGATTCTCGACGTCGAGGCCGCCTGGGCTGCCGTACTCGAGGATGCGGGGCTGGTCCCTGCCGGCTCCGCCGCTGTGGTGGCCGAAGCCGCCGACGCCGGCTCATATGACGTCGCTTCTGTAGCGGAACGCGCCCAGGGTGGCGGCAACCCGGTTATTCCGCTGCTCGGCGACCTGCGGACACGAGTGAAGTCCCTGGACCCGGGCGCGGTACCGGCTGTCCACACCTCGCTGACCAGCCAGGACGTCCTCGACTCCGCCTTAATGCTGCTCGCCAGCCGCACCATCTCTGCACTGCTGCTTGACGTCAAAGGCACGACGACGGCGCTCGCCACCTTGGCAGGGGAACATGCGGAAACGCTGTGCGTGGGCAGGAGCCTGACGCAGCACGCTCTTCCGTATACGTTCGGGCTTAGGGCTGCACAGTGGTTCCAGGGCGTCGCGGCTGCGGCTGCTCGCTTGGAATCGCTGGAGTTGCCCGTCCAGTTCGGCGGGGCCGGTGGGACGTTGGCTTCCGGAACCAAGCTGACGGCGGACTCCGGCTCAACGCCGTTCACGCTGGCTGACTCGTTGGCATCCCGGCTTGGCCTTGAACCAGCTCCCGCTCCCTGGCACACCAACCGCCTCGCTGTCACGGCGCTGGGGGATGGCCTCGCTGCCCTCATCGATTCCTTCGGGAAGATCGCCGCGGACCTGCTGTTCCTGAGCCGCCCTGAAGTTGGGGAAGTTGGCGAGCCCCTGGCCGCCGGCCGGGGTGTTTCTTCGGCCATGCCGCAGAAGCAGAACCCGGTGCTGTCGGTGTTAATTCGCAGCGCGGCGTTGCAGGCTCCGGGGCTGGCATCACAGTTGCACCTGGCCGCTGCGACCTTCAACGACGAGCGACCAGACGGCGCCTGGCACAGCGAATGGCCGGCCCTGCGGCAGTTGCTCGCGTTGGCACTCGGGGCTGCCGGACACCTCCGCGAGCTCTCCGAAGGCCTCCGCATCTTTCCCGATGCGATGCGCAGGAACCTCGAGCTCTCGGGACCGCTGCTGCTCAGCGAAGGTGTGACGGCCGCCGTCGCGCCTCTCCTCGGTGACGACGGAAAGCGGAAGCTGCAGGTCGTGGTCGACGAAACCCTCAAGGCCCCGGCCGCAGAGCAGGGCCGGATTTACACCAAACTCCTTCGTGAAGCCGTCCCCACGGACAAGCTCTCCGACGCCGAACTCGAAGCGCTTCTGGACCCCGCAAGCTACCTCGGTGAAGCATCCGGGATCAGTCGCAGGATCCTCACCGCCTACCCGGGCTTCGCGGCGCTGTCCGAAGACACTGGAACTTCAACGAAGGGAACCGCTCGTGGCTAAGCCAACTGTGAAGGCCGTGCTGCTCTCCCCGCAGCGTGAACTGGGAACCAAACCGCTCCTGGTGGTGGGCCCGTCTCTGGGTACCTCCACTGTTCTCTGGACCGAAACCGCTGCACTCCTTGGCGATGACTTTGACGTCATTGGCTGGGACCTGCCCGGCCACGGTATCTCGCCGACCGTCACCGAAGGTTTTGCTGTGGCGGAACTGGCTGACGCCGTCGTTGATCTTGTGGATTCGGTGAGTCCGGGCGCAAGGTTCCATTACGCGGGCGTCTCGCTGGGTGGGGCCACCGGCCTGCAACTTGGCATCAAGCACGGCGACCGACTGCTCAGCCTGTCCGTCCAGTGCAGTGGTGCCAAGCTCGGCACGCCGGAAGGCTGGCTGGAGCGGGCCGAAACCGTGCGTAAACTCGGCACCCCTGTCATGATCCAAGGCTCCGCCGAACGCTGGTTCGGTCCCGGTTTTATGGACCGCCAGCCGGACATCAGCAGCCGGCTCCTGCACGCCCTGCGCGACGCCGACCGCTTTGGATACGCATTCTGCTGCGAAGCCCTTGCCGTGTTCGATGTCCGCGAGCAGCTCGGCAGCATTACCGTCCCCACGCAGCTGATTGCCGGCGTCGAAGATTCTGTAGCGCCGCCGTCGATGGCTGAAGCTGTTGCCGCTGGTATCACTGCTGGCGGCGGTTTCGCCGAAGTGGAAACGCTCGACGGCGTCGCCCACCTTGCGCCTGCCGAAGCCCCCTCCGCCGTGGCTGCGCTGATGCGGACCTTCATGAAGGAGAACGGACAATGAGCACTGTTTCTGACCATAACGACCCTGCACGCAACGGTACTGTCCAGCCCGATGCAACCGCGCAGGACATTTACGACGCCGGCATGGTGGTCCGTCGCGAAGTGCTGGGCGACGCCCACGTGGACCGCGCCAACGCTGGCATGGATTCCTTCACCGAGGACTACCAGGACATGATCACCAGGATTGCCTGGGGTGGCATCTGGACGCGGCCCGGTCTGAGCCGGCAAATGCGCTCCGCTGTCACCCTCACGGCGCTGGTGGCACATGGCCACTGGGAGGAGTTGGCCATGCATATTCGGGCAGCCCTTAACAACGGCCTGAGCAGGGACGAGATCAAGGAAATCCTGCTGCAGACCGCCATCTATTGCAGCGTGCCGTCGGCCAACTCCGCCTTCAAGACGGCCCAGAAAGTATTCGCGGAGATCGACGCCGCTTCCCCGCCCAACGAACCCAACTAGTTTCCCCGCCCCACCCACCCAACTAGGTCGCAGTTGAGGTCGTTTTCAGTGCTCAGAACGGCGTGAACTGCTACCTGGTTGGGCAGATCGAAAGAGAAACCCATGAATCAGGCTTTCGTGTACGACGCCGTGCGCACGCCCTTCGGCAAGTTTGGCTCCGGACTTGCTGCTGTCCGTCCCGATGACCTTGCAGCCCATGTGGTCCGCGAGTCCGTTCGCCGGGCGCCGGGGCTGGATGTTGAGCGGATCGACGAGGTGGTGTTCGGCAACGCGAACGGCGCCGGCGAGGAGAACCGCAACGTCGCCCGCATGGCTACCCTGCTGGCCGGCCTGCCGGTCTCCATCCCGGGCACCACGGTGAACCGTCTCTGTGGTTCCTCCCTGGACGCTGCGATCATCGCTTCCCGCCAGATCAACGCCGGTGATGCTGAGCTGATGCTGGTGGGTGGAGCCGAATCCATGAGCCGTGCGCCATGGGTCCTGCCGAAGACCTCCAAGCCCTACCCGGCCGGTGACATGACGCTCGCGTCCACCACTCTGGGTTGGCGCTTGGTGAACCCGGCCATGAACAAGGACTGGACCATCTCCCTTGGCGAGGCCACGGAACGGCTGCGCGAGAAGTACGGCATCACCCGTGAGCGGCAGGATGCTTTTGCGGCTGATTCACACAACCTGGCTGATGCTGCGTGGAACGAAGGTTTCTACGATTCTCTGGTCTCGCAGATGCCGGGAACTGACTTGGTCCGCGACGAAGGTATCCGCGCCGGTTCTTCGGCGGAGAAGCTCGCCGGGTTGAAGACTGTGTTCCGGGCTGAGTCTTCGGGGCCCGACGGCGGTACGGTCACCGCCGGGAACGCCTCGCCGTTGTCTGATGGTGCTTCGGCGGCGTGGATCGGCTCGGAAGCCGCTTCCTCGATCCTTGGTCTGGAACCACTGGCCCGCATCGCTGGCCGTGGTGCGCATGGCAATGATCCCCAGTTCTTCGGGTTCGCGCCGGTGGAGGCCGCGAACAAGGCCCTCGCGAAGGCGGGCATCGGCTGGGACCAGGTGGGCGCCGTCGAACTTAACGAAGCGTTCGCCGCGCAATCGCTGGCGTGCGTTGACGCTTGGGGGATCGACCCGTCCATTGTGAACCGCCACGGCGGCGCGATCGCCATGGGCCACCCGCTCGGTGCCTCGGGTACCCGCATTCTCGGTACGCTCGCCCGCTCACTGCAGGCTTCCGGCCAGCGCTGGGGTGTTGCGGCGATCTGCATTGGCGTGGGTCAGGGCCTTGCTGTGGTGCTCGAAAACGTCACTGCCGGCGCATCGGCATAGAAGGGTAAAGGATCATGCTGAATTTCATTGACACTGTTGGCGAGGCTGTCGCCGGCATCAAGGACGGTTCCACGGTCATGATCGGCGGGTTCGGCAACGCCGGGCAACCGTTCGAACTGATCGACGCCCTGATGGATTGCGGTGCGAAGGACCTGACCGTGGTGAACAACAACGCCGGTCAGGGCGATCAAGGCCTCGCGCTGCTGATCAAGGAAGGACGGGTCCGTAAAATGATCTGTTCCTTCCCGCGGCAGTCCGATTCCTGGCACTTCGATAGCAAGTTCCACGCAGGCGAGATCGAGCTGGAACTCGTCCCGCAGGGCAACCTGGCCGAGCGCATCCGCGCTGCCGGCGCCGGCATTGGCGGTTTCTTTACGCCCACCGGATACGGCACCACCCTGGCTGAGGGCAAGGAAACCCGTTTGTTGGATGGGAAGTGGCAGGTGTTCGAGACTCCCATTCACGCCGATGTCGCCCTCATCAAGGCACTCAAGGCCGACGGCAAGGGCAACCTCGTGTACCGCAAAACTGCCCGCAACTTCGGCCCCATCATGGCCGCCGCTGCCAAGCACACCATCGTGCAGGTCTCGGAGATCGTGCCCACGGGTTCCTTGGATCCGGAGAACGTGGTGACCCCGGGGATTTACGTCAACAGTGTGGTCCGCGTCGATTCTGCCGGACCAGTCGATTCTGCCGACTCAAACAAAAAGGTGGCGTGATCATGAGCACCCAAACCAGCATCCAAACCTCCGAGAAGCCGCTGGGCCGCGACGAACTCGCCCAATTGGTGGCCCGCGACATCGTCCCCGGATCCTTCGTGAACCTGGGCATTGGCCAGCCGACACTCGTGTCCGACTACCTCACCGAGGAACAGAACATCACCCTCCACACGGAGAACGGGATGCTCGGCATGGGCCCGGCAGCTCTTGGGGATGACGTCGATGGCGACCTCATCAACGCAGGCAAGATCCCCGTCACCGAACTGCCCGGGGCCTCGTACTTCCACCACGCCGACTCGTTCGCGATCATGCGTGGCGGCCATCTGGACATCTGCGTCCTCGGGGCCTTCCAGGTCTCCGCCACCGGCGACCTCGCCAATTGGCATACGGGCGCCCCGGACGCGATCCCCGCAGTTGGTGGCGCCATGGACCTCGCCACCGGGGCCAAGGACGTCTTCGTGATGATGACGCTCCTGACCCGCGAGGGCGCATCCAAGCTCGTGGAACAGTGCACCTACCCCCTCACCGGCGTCGGCTGCGTCACCCGCGTGTACACGGACAAAGCCGTCTTCCTCACCGGACCCGACGGCGTCACGGTGCGGGAAACGTTCGGCTGCACGTTCGAGGAAATCCAGGAGCTCGTACCCTTGCCCCTGAAGAAGGCAGAGTAGGCCCCGCAAGTTGCGTCCCTCCCGTTGTGGGGCCCGCTCTGCGTGGTATTTCGGGAACTTAGCCCGCAGAGTAGGCCCCGCAAGTTGCGCCCTCCCCGTTGTGGGGCCCGCTCTGCGTGGTATTTCGCGAACTTAGCCCGCAGAGCAGGCCCCGCATCGCAATCTAGGATTGGTAATCATGACCGATTCCGCGCTTACCCCCAATTCCCCGGTAACCCCGCAGGCCAGCGACCAGTATGTTCAGTCGTTGGCGCGTGGGCTGGCCGTGATCCGGGCGTTCGATGCGAACAACCCCGTGATGACCCTCAGTGAAGTGGCGGCCCGCACGGACCTTACCCGGGCCACGGCACGCCGTTTCCTGCACACCCTGGTTGAGCTCGGCTACGTCCGCACGGATGGCAAGACCTTCGCGCTCACGGCTAAGGTGCTGCAGCTTGGTTACTCGTATTTGTCCGCGTTGTCCCTGCCGCAGTTGGCCCAGCCGCACTTGGAACAGCTAAGCCTGAGGCTGGGGGAGTCGACGTCCGCCGCGGTCCTGGATGGTCCGGACATCTTCTACGTGGCCCGGGTTGCCACTCGCCGGATCATGAATGTTGGCATCACAGTGGGCACCCGCTTCCCGGCGTACGCCACGTCCATGGGTCGTGTCCTGCTGGCCGGTTTGCCGCAGGCCAAGTTCGAGGCCTACCTCTCGACGGCGGAACTTACGCCGATCACGCCGCGAACCGTCGCCAGCGTTCCCGACTTGAGGGCCGCCGTCGAGCAGGTCCGTTCACAAGGGTGGTGCCTTCTGGACCAGGAGCTGGAGATCGGGTTGATGTCCATTGCAGCGCCGGTGTGGAACCATAACAATGGCGACAACGTCGCGGCCATTAACGTGTCCCTGCAAGCTCAGGCGGTCGCGTCCCAGCCGAACCCGGCGAAGTACCTCGACGCCGTGCGTCAGGAAGTAGTGGCCGCGGCCAACGCCATATCGCAGGATGTTTCCGCCAAACACTAACCACACCCAAGTAGGTCGCAGATCAGGTCGTTTCCAGCTGTCAGAACGACCTGAACTGCGACTCAGTTGGGTCCGAACGGGGCTACTTCCGGATCGAAGCCAGCCGCGTCTCCAGGATCCGCCGCACCATGGAATCCGGCACGGGATTATCCACGGAAAACCGCAGCGTCCCCGGCGACCACGAATAACCCCCAAGCTCTTCTGACATCTCCGGCAGGATCTGCCCGCTGAACGGGTAAAGTGCCAGGTGCTTCTTGGTTTCCTGCACGCTCAGGAAGCCCTTGCCATCAACTAGCAGCGCGGGCATTCCGTAACTGACGCCTTCTTCGGCGTCGGGGGCCAACTCGCGGGCGATCCCCACAATCCTCTCCAGAATCGAGCGGTTGGCCTCGCTGACGCCCTCAAGATATTCGGTGACGGTTCCCATATGGACATGCTTCACCACCTGCACCACGAGGGCCAGAGGGTTAGCGTTCCGGAATCACCGCGATGCCTTGGATTTCGATCAGGGCCTCTTTCTGCCAGAGGCGCGTGACGCCGATGCCGGCCATTGCGGGGTACTGCGAGCCCGCCATTTCCCGCCAGATTCGTCCGATTTCGCGGCCGTTGGCCATGTAGTCGTCCACGTCGGTGAGGTAGATGGTTACGTTTACCAAGTCTTCGGGCTCTCCGCCGGCTTCACTCAGTGTGGTGATTACGTTGGAGAACGCCTGCGTGAACTGCTCCACGATCCCGCCGGGAACGATGTTCATGTTCTTATCCAAGGCTGTCTGCCCGCCCAGGAAGACGGTGTTGCCGGCCAGAATGCCGTGTGCGTAGCCGGATGGTTTGGCCAGCGATTCCGGGTTGATCGTTGTGTGGCTCATGCTGTTCCTCCTCGTTGTGGCAACTGCAAAAACTTTTGGAAAGCCTCTGTGCAGATCATTTCCGCCGTGCTACGTTGAGCATATGTGACGATCGTAAAAAAGTCGACACATCACAAAATCTCGAAGGGAAACCCGCAATGAAACTAGCCACCTTGCGTACGGCCGGAGGAAGTACGACGGCGGCACTCGCCACGGGCGCCGGCTCTTACCTCACGTTGCCCGCCACTGATGTCGGGGCCCTCCTGGACCAGCCGGAGTGGCGGACCGTGGTGAAGGAAGCCGCAGCGTCCAAGGAGCAGAAAGTCATCGCGGCAGACGAGGCCGACCTCGCACCGCTCCTTCCCCGCGCGGGCAAAGTCATCTGCTGCGGTTTGAACTACGGTGACCACATTCAAGAGATGGGCCGCGAACTCCCGGAGTACCCCACCCTCTTCGCCAAGTACGCGGACACCCTGGCCGGAGCAAACGACGCTGTAGAAGTCCACGGCAGCGGCCGCGTCGACTGGGAAGCCGAGCTCGCCGTCGTCGTCGGTTCTGAACTGTTCCATGCGGACGAAGACCAAGCCCGTGAAGCCATTGCCGGGTACACGGTTGCCAACGACGTTTCCATGCGCGACTGGCAAAGCCGGACGCTGCAGTGGTTCCAGGGCAAAGCCTGGGACGGCACCACGCCTGTGGGACCGGTCATGCTGACGGCGGACGAGGCTGGTCAGGCATTCGAAGTCCGCGGTTACGTCAACGGCGAGCTCGTCCAGCAGGGAAACACCAGCACCTTGGTGTTCGGCCCGGCGCAGCTCCTGTCCTACATCTCCCAGTTCACCATCCTGCGCCCCGGCGACCTCGTCCTCACCGGAACGCCCGGGGGAGTGGGTATGGGGATGACCCCGCCGCGCTTCCTTCAGGACGGCGACGTCCTCACCACCGAAATCGAAGGGATCGGCCGGCTGGAGAACCAGTTCCGGATCCACGCACCAGTCCCGGCAAACGCCTAAAAGCCTTACACCCTAATACAAGGAGAGACCCGATGAGCCAGACCACCACCGAATACCGCCTCGAAGGCGACAACTCCATCTACGCCCAGGCTGACGGGAAGGTTGTTCCTGTAGTCACCCGCGCTGGTGCCGAAGACACAAACACTGCCCAGTCCGGCGATTGCATTCGCGTCTCCGGCGTGAGCATCCAGCACACCCCGGCAACCAAGATCTGGTTCGGCCAGGTCTCCAACACCCCCGGGTACCGCTCGCTCCCGCACCACCACGGCGAGGCTGAAACCGGCGGCTATGTGCTCCGCGGCCACGGCCGGATCTACTTCGGCGAGAACTACTCAGAGTTCATCGACATGAAGGCCGGCGACTGGGTATTCGTGCCGCCGTTCATGCCCCACGTCGAGGCCAACATGTCCGTCACGGAAGAACTCGTCTGGCTCACCGCCCGCACGCCCGAGAACCTCGTGGTCAACCTCGAAGACGTCGCCGACGAAACCCTCGCCGACTACCGCCGGGCCTAAGCCATGATCACTGGAACCCTGACATCCGAGACTTTCCTCAAGGCCGTTGAACTCACGCCCACAACGGCCGAGGTTTTCGACGAAGCCTATGAAGCCACCACCCAGTACGTGCCGTGGCCAAAAGCCTATGGTGGAGACATGGTGGCACAGGCTGCGGCCGCAATGATGCGCTCCGTTGATGCTGACAGGACGCTGCATTCGATGCACAGCTACTTCATGCGTCCGGTGGATATCGGTTCCGGTGTCCGCTACGAAGTGGAGCGTCTGCGGGACGGCCGCGGGTACTCCACTCGAACAGTCCGGGGCTTCCAGAACGGCAAGCCCGTCTATGCGGCCATGGGTTCGTTCCAGGTGTCCGAGGACGGTCCGGACTTTCAAACCGAGGCTCCCGCCGTCGTCGAGCCTGAATCGCTGCGGTCAGCAGCGGAAGCGCTGGAAGGAACTGATGGTCCCGCCGCGGACTATTGGTCTGCGGGCCGCAGCTTCGATATGCGTCATATTCCTGGTCCGGTATATGTCGAGCTGGAAGGTGGAGCCGTCCCGCAGCAAGCGATCTGGGTCAAGGCCTTCGACGCCCTGCCGGACGACGCCGACCTCCACCGCACAGCGTTGGCTTACGTCTGCGATTACACGATTTTGGAGCCGCTGCTCCGGGTGAACGGACTCAATTGGTCCAGCCCGGGACTCGCCACCGCCAGCCTGGACCACTCGATGTGGTTCCACCGTGACTGTCGCGCCGACGACTGGGTGCTCTACGCCCAGGACGCTATCTCCGCTCAGAGCAACAGGGGCCTGGCCATGGGCCGCTTCTTTGATCGGCAAGGAAGGCTGCTGGCCACGGTCGCCCAAGAGGGCATGATCCGAGCCGGCTCCTAGTCAGTTTGGAAACCCCCAACCCCCAGCTTCAACGACGCATCACTGAAAGGAACGGCCATGAGCATGATGCCATCGGCCCACGTGGACACGTTCACCCGCGACCACCTGCCGCCCGCCGATACCTGGCCTGCGCTTGAATTCACCCTCCCCGAACTCCACTACCCGGAGCGGCTCAATGCTGCTGCGGTGCTGATCGACGACGGCGTCGAACAGCACGGCGCGGACAGCCCGGCCCTGCGGACTCCGGACGGCGTTGTCTGGACCTACGGTCAGCTCCAGCGGCGTTCCAACCAGGTGGCCCAGGTCCTCACCGAAGACCTCGGCGTTGTTCCAGGCAACCGCGTGTTGCTGCGCGGGCCAAACAACCCCTGGATTGTCGCTGCCTGGCTGGGCGTGCTCAAGGCCGGCGCCGTGGTGGTCACCACCATGCCCATGCTGCGCTCCAATGAAGTCGCTACCTTGATCGGCCTTACCAAACCGGTGGTGGCCATCTCTGATCACCGCTTCGTGGACGAACTTAGGGTCGCCGCGGGGGACGAGGTAAAGGTCCTGAGCTACGGAGCGCACGACGACGACGATCTCACCTCCCGCTGCGGGCAAAAGAGCGGCGAGTTCACTGCTGTGGACACCTCTGCGGACGACGTTGCCTTGCTGGGCCCGACGTCGGGCACCACCGGTGTGCCCAAGGTGACCATGCACTTCCACCGGGACATCCTGGCAAACGCGGACACCTTCGCCCGCTTCATCCTGGAGCCAACAGCGGATGACGTCTTCGCGGGTTCCCCGCCGTTGGCGTTCACGTTCGGTCTTGGCGGTTTGGTGGTCTTTCCGCTCCGTTTCGGCGCGTCTTCGCTCCTGACTGAGAAGGCCGGGCCCGTGGAACTGGCAGAGCACGCCGCAGCGGTCGGTGCCAGCATCCTCTTCACCGCCCCCACTGCGTACCGGGCCATCCTGAAGGAAAAGCGTGGGGACCTCCTCCGCGGCCTTCGCGTTGCTGTCTCTGCCGGAGAGCACCTGTCCAAGGAGACTTGGGAAGCTGTTCGGGAGGCTACCGGCCTGCGTCTGGTCAACGGAATCGGCGCTACCGAGCTCCTGCACGTCTTCATCTCGGCTGCCGGCGATGACATCCGTCCGGGAACCACGGGCCGTGCTGTGCCGGGCTACAGGGCCACCATCTTGGACAACGATGGCAACGAACTCGGCCCGGGCAGCATCGGCCGCCTGGCCGTGATCGGCCCTACCGGGTGCCGCTACCTCGATGACGCCAGGCAGGCCAACTATGTGGTCCGGGGATGGAACGTCACCGGCGATACGTTCTCCATGGACGCGGACGGGTACTTCACCTATCAGGCCCGCTCGGACAACATGATCGTTTCCTCCGGGTACAACATTGGTGCTCCCGAGGTTGAAACGGCTATCGACCAGCATCCGGACGTGGTGGAAAACGCGGTCATCGGAGTTCCGGATGAAGAGCGTGGCAGCATCGTCTGCGCTTTCATCGTGCTGCGCGAAGGCGTCCCCGGCGACGCCGCGAAGCGCAAGGAAATCCAAGACTTCGTGAAGCAGGCCATCGCCCCGTACAAGTACCCTCGGGACGTCCGCTTCGTCAATGAACTGCCGCGAAATCCAAGCGGCAAACTCCAACACTTCAAGCTCCGCGACGGCCTCCTGAAGGACGCTGCTCAAAGCGAAGCCAACACCGAACAACTTACCCCTGCCGGCCAGCGCCAGGCCTGAGAAGGAGCAACACCCATGAAAATCGCAATCGTTGGAGGCGGCCCCGGCGGCCTGTACTTCGCAGCACTGATGAAGCAGCTGGACCCGTCGCACGACATCACCCTGTGGGAACGCAACGCTGCCAGCGACACCTTTGGCTTCGGCGTCGTCTTTTCCGATGAGACGCTCGGGGGCATCGGCAATGCTGATCCGGTGGTGGCTGAATACATGAGCCGCCGCTTCGCCCGTTGGTCCGACATCGACATCCACTTCCGCGGCGAAATGATGACAGTGGGCGGCCAGGGCTTCGCTGCCATGAGCCGCAAGGAACTGCTGGAGCTGCTGCAACGGCGCTGCATCGAACTGAACGTGGACGTGCGCTTCAGCACTCTGGCCCCGGCCGTAGAGGAACTTGAAGCCAACTACGATCTGGTTCTTGCCGCGGACGGCATCAACTCACAGATCCGCGCCAAGTACGCGGATTCGTTCAAGCCAAACCTGGACCCGCGGACCAACAAGTTCATGTGGCTTGGTACGGACCAAGTGTTTGAGGCCTTCAAGTTCTTCGTGAAGGAAACCGAGTGGGGCGTCATGCAGATCCACGGTTACCCCTACTCGGATGAAGGTTCCACGTTCATCGTGGAAATGCACCAGGACGTATGGCACGCGGCAGGTTTCGACGAGACCGCCAACGAGGTCTTCCCTCCCGGCGTCTCGGATGAGAAGGCAATCGTCAAGATCCGCGAGATCTTTGCCGAGGAACTGAACGGCTACGAGGTCCTCACTAACAACTCCAAGTGGATCAACTTCACCACGGTCCGCAACGAAAGCTGGCGCCACAACAACGTAGTGTTGCTGGGCGACGCCGCCCACACGGCTCACTTCTCCATCGGTTCCGGCACCAAGCTGGCCATGGAAGACTCGTTGGCGCTGGCCGCATGCCTGCACGAGCACTCTGATGTGGAGTCAGCCCTCGCCGCGTATGAGGCTGAGCGTCGGCCCGTGGTCGCCTCTACCCAGCGTGCCGCGCAGGCCTCCCTTGAGTGGTTTGAGCGGATCGGCCAGTACAAGGACCAGGACCCCACGCAGTTCGCGTTCAACCTGCTCACCCGTAGCCGCCGCATCACCCAGGAAAACCTGCGCCTGCGCGATCCTGAATTCGCCGATGCCGTGGACCGTGGCTTCGCTTCGTCGCAAGGACTGACAGAAGTAGCTCCGGCCATGTTCCAGCCCTTCCGCATTGGCGGGCTGGAGCTGAAGAATCGCATTGTGGTGTCCCCGATGGACATGTATTCCGCTGTGGACGGCATCCCGGGTGACTTCCACAAGGTCCATCTCGGCTCCAAGGCCCTCGGCGGCGCTGGCCTGGTCATGACCGAAATGGTCTGTGTCTCCGAAGCCGGCCGCATCACCCCGGGCTGCAGCGGCCTCTACACAGATGGCCAGCGTGACAGCTGGAAGGAAATCGTGGACTTCGTTCACAGCCGCTCCACCGCCAAGATCGGCGCGCAATTGGGCCACTCCGGCCGCAAGGGCTCCACCAAGCTCATGTGGGAAGGCATCGACCAGCCGCTCGACTCCGGCAACTGGACCGCCGTCGGCCCCTCTGCCCTTCCCTACAGCCCTGAGAACCAAACCCCCGTGGAGTTGGACCGCGCCGGCATGGATGCCATCAAAGCGGAGTTCGTCGCTTCGACAGTCCGGGCCGAGGAGGCTGGCTTCGACCTCCTGGAAATCCATGCCGCCCACGGTTACCTGCTCTCCTCCTTCCTTTCGCCGGTGTCCAACAAGCGGACCGACGAGTACGGTGGCAGCCTTGAGAACCGGCTGCGGTTCCCCTTGGAAGTGTTCGACGCCGTTCGCGCGGCTTGGCCTGTCGGCAAGCCGGTGACGGTGCGCATTTCCGCGACGGACTGGATCGAAGGCGGCAACACCTCCGACGATTCCGTGGCCATTGCTCGCGCCTTTGTTGCACACGGCGCCGCCGGCCTGGATGTTTCCACCGGACAGGTCGCCAAAGAAGAGAAGCCCGCCTTCGGCCGCAGCTACCAGACGCCGTTCGCCGACCGCATCCGTCAGGAAGTTGCCGCACCGGCCGGCGTGGCGGTAATCGCCGTCGGCGCCATCTCCACTTACGACGACGTGAACTCCATCCTCCTGGCAGGCCGCGCGGACCTTATCGCGCTGGGCCGTACGCACCTTTACGATCCCCAGTGGACACTGCACGCTGCCGCAGAACAGGAATACCAGGGCCCCGGCGCCCAGTGGATCCCGCAGTTCCGCGCTGGTCGGCGCAAGCCGCCGAGCTCGCGCACCGACGCCGTCCGTCCCCGGCTGTCCCTGCTCAAGGAAACGGATATCGAAGTGAACAACACCCACCTTCGCTGGACTCCTGAGTCCGCCGCGGCATCGGTTTTGGTGAAGTAGCCATGGCAACCGCACCCCTCAACACATGGAATGTGCCCAGGAAGACCACCGGACTGGTGTTGTTCTGCTGCTGGCTCGCGATCCTCGCCGAAGGCTATGACGTGGGCGTACTCGGGGCCATCCTTCCTGCCCTTGCCGAGTACAAGGAATGGAACCTTAGCCCGTTGGCACTTGGCGGACTCGGCTCATATGCCCTGATCGGCATGCTTATTGGCGCCCTGTTCATCGGTACGCTCAGCGACCTCGTTGGACGCAAGAAAATGCTCCTGGCCTCGATGGCAATCTTCACGCTTACCCAGGCTGGCGCCGCGTGGGCCCCGACACCGGAGATCTTCGGCCTGTTCAGACTCATTGGCGGCTTGGGAATGGGCGGTGTCATCCCGGTGGCAGCGGCCCTGACCATTGAATACTCGGCTCCGAACAAGCGCTCGTACAACTACGGCCTCATGTACTCCGGCTACTCGTTGGGCATCGTCGCCGCTGCTCTTGCCGCCCTGTTCGTCCTGCCCATGGGTGGATGGCGCGCCGTGGTGGCCCTTGGTGCCGCGCCGGTGGTACTGATACCGATCATTTGGAAGTTCCTCCCCGAGTCCTTGGAATTCCTTGAATCCAAGGGCCGGCGCACGGAAGCCAAGGCTCTGGCTTCCAAGTTGCGGATCGCCGGCTACCAGCCTGTGGTGCCAGTGGCTCCTGCGGCCGGTGTGCAGGCGGACCCCTGGTGGAAGACCATCACCACCATGTTCTCCCGGAAGTACCTGCGTTCTACGGTCTTCTTCTGGATCTCGCTGTTCTGCGGTTTGGTGCTCGTCTATGGCCTGAACACGTGGCTGCCGAGCATCATGAAGAAGGCCGGCTACGACCTCGGCTCGTCCTTGACGTTCCTCCTGGTCTTCAGCCTTGCTTCCGCGATTGGTGGCCTGCTCCTAGGGCGCGCTGCGGACAAGTACGGGAAGAAGCTCATCCTGGTGGTGTTCTACATCCTGGGCGGCTTGGGCATTATGCTCCTGGTCTTCCCCAACACCATGGTGGTCAACCTGCTGTTCGTGGCCTTCGCGGGTGTCGGTTCCATCTCCACATCGCTGGTCCTGACCGGCTACATCGCCGACTACTATCCGGCGAAGGTTCGTGGCACTGCAACGGGCTGGGCACTGAGCTTCGCCCGTCTGGGCGCCATTTCCGGGCCGTTGATCGGCGGCTGGATCGCAGGCTCCAAGCTGCCGTTCGAGGCCAACTTCGCCATCTTCGCGGGCATTGCCGTACTTGCAGCAGGTGCTGTGGCAATGATTCCCAAGCCACAGTCTGAGGTGCCGGTCGCCGTCGTCGACGTTGATCCTGACGACGTCGCCGTCAGCGCCCGCTAGGAGAATCATGGACAGGTTTCCGGAGGCGTGCGTCGAGCGAACGGTGGAGTGGGTAGACACCGACGCCTCCGGACACCAGCACAACTCGGCAATCCTGCGCTGGGTTGAGGCCGCGGAAGCTGAGCTCTTCCGCTCGCTGGAGCTGCCGGACTACTTCCCCAGCGCTCCGCGGGTGCAGCAAGTGATCAATTACAAGGCGAAGCTGTGGTTCGGCCAGCGCATCACCGCCACGGTGAAGATTCACGCGCTCGGCCGGACTTCGCTGACCATGGCTTTCGATGTAACATCCGACGCCGGTGAGGTCGCCGCGTACGGGACGGTCACCACGGTGCACGTCCCCCATGGCGCAACTTCGGCACAGCCGTGGCCGGAGCATTTGGTTCGCGCCGTAAAGGGTGTGCCGGCAGCCGAATAGCTCCGCCGAGATGGCAGTTGACACCAATGTTGAAGCCTGGGATTGGTGTCTGCTGCCATCTCGACGACGGGTTTGGTGGCTAGCGTAGGCCTTTGAGGATGTTCTTTGGTCGCTGCATCTCACCGTGCTTGGCGCCCAGAACGATCACCCAGGCAGCGAAGGCGGGAATGGCCCACTGCAGTGCTTTCAGCTGGGTCTGAGCGGCCTTCAACTCGTCCGATGCGCCGGGCCGCGGTTCCGTGGCACCCTCGGCGCCTTCGTCGGAGAGCTCATCCACCTTCTTGCCCACAACACCTGCATACAAGGTGACAGCTGCACCAGCCAAGGTCACCACTGTTTTGTAGACGGTGTTGGCGGCGACGCTGTCCTGCTTGGCGATCCGGCCTTTGTTTTCCCAGGCGATGGCCAGGTCCGCGGCCAGGTGTCCGGCGAAAGCTGCCGTCTGAACCGGGGCCCACTTACCCCAGCCTTTGCTTGAGAGGCGGGTTCGCTCGGTGGGGTCTTTGGCTTCCGCTGCGGCACCATTGAGTCCTATGGCCCCCATCAGCGAGCCGCCGAACCAGGCTGCGGCGGTTAGGTCGTGAAGGGAACGGGCTACGAGATTTCCTGCCATGATGTGCTTCCTATCGTTGATACGGAAAGGACTTTTTGAGGCCGTGTCAGCCTCGAAACAGCGCGCCTCTATAGTAAGCATGCTTACTAAGGTGCGGCCAGTCGGTAGAGCGACGCCTTGCGGTTAGGCTTAGCCCGTGGAGCAGCTCTGGGCGATTCTCGCATGCACAATTCTTGGTTGTTTGGCCATTTTCCAGGTTGCGTTGGTGGCTCGCGCGCCCCTAGGGCGGTTCGCTTGGGGTGGGCAGCATGACGTCCTGCCGCAGAAGCTACGGGTGGGCAGCGTGGTCTCCATTGTGCTGTACGTCCTTTTCGGCTACACGGCGTTGGCAAAAGCGGGATTGGTGCCGGTGCTGGTCAGTGAACCCTTCACCGATATTTTCATGTGGGTACTTACCGCCTACTTCACTTTGGGCGTTGCCATGAATGCGATCTCCCGTAGCAAGCCCGAGCGTTTCGTGATGACTCCGGTGGCGCTGGTTCTCGCCATCCTCTTCCTGCTTCTTTCGCTGGGTTGATCCGAACGCCAGGTTGATTCGGGGCAGCGGCGCGGACAAACGCCGCACCTATGATGAACTGGACTGGCGCCGGAACTGCGGCGCGGAAATGAGGGCCTCTAGATGTTCGCCGTCCCGGCACCCCCGGTGCGCCACCAGCAACTGCTCGTCACGATTTTCGGTCTTTACGGGCGGAATGCGGGCGACGCCTTGCCGGTTTCTGCGCTGATCTCCATGTTGGGCTCGCTCGGTTACGACGCTCCGGGTGTGAGGTCGTCCGTCTCCAGGCTTAAGGCCAAGGGCGTACTGAAGAGTGTCCGTGAGGGCGGAATCGCCAAGTACAAGATCTCCGAGTCTGTCAGCGACGTGTTCCGTGAAGGTGACCGGAGAATCTTCGCGCCGGAGCAGCCTGCGCCGGTGGATACCTGGGTGCTGGCCGTCTTCTCAGTGCCGGAATCAATGCGTAACCGCAGGCACCAACTACGGTCTGCACTGCTAGGGCTTGGTTTTGGTTCCGTGGCCAACGGTGTGTGGATCGCGCCCGCGCATAAGCTGGAGCAAGCCAGGGAACGCCTCACCGCGAGCGGGCTGATCGAGTTTGTTGATCTTTTCCGGAGCGACTACGTGTTCGATGGACCCATGCGGCCAAAAATATCCGAGTGGTGGGACCTTAAGGAACTCGATCTGCAATTCACCGAGTTCCTCGAGGTGTACGACGGTGCTGAGCAGCAGTGGGTTGGGCAGGTGGGCGATGATCCGGAAGCTGCCCTGGCCACGTCCACCGAAGAGCTGCGGCGCGACGCATTCCGCTACTACATTCCCATGCTCACCATGTGGCGTAAGTTCCCGTACCGGGACCCGAACCTTCCCGCCGACTACCTTCCCCCCGAGTGGCATGGGCCAGCGGTGCGCAAGACCTTCTTGGCGGTACACCGCTTGGCGGCGCCCCTTGCAGCCGCCCACGCGCATGAGGTCATCGCTGAGGCCCTGAATCCGGCTGCTGCCTGAATCGCCTGGGCGTGGGGCTGTTCAGTTACTCGTTGATGCGGGGTGCGTCGACGATGCCGAATACTTCACCCTGCGGCGCCTGAATGATGGCGATGCGTCCCAAGGGACTCTCCGTTACGGGCATGAGAAGGGTGGCACCGAGCTCTACTGCGCGTTCCGCTGTGCCTTGGACGTAGTCGCTGGCGAACCAGGTCAACCAGTGGTTGGGGGTGGCGTCGGGGATGTCGGTGTCATGCTGGATTCCCCCCACTTCCCGGCCATCCAGCGGCCTGCGAAGGGTGGAGTAGACAAGGCCGTCCTCCCTGGCGTCCTGGTAGCTGACGTTGAAGACCTCAGCGTAGAAGGACCTGGCGGCGGTGAAGTCCCGGGTATGGAGCTCGTTCCAGCATAATGTGCCGTGCTCATTGACGCGTTCCGCTCCGATATGGGTGCCGGCCTGCCAGATGCCAAAGGCCGATCCCACGGTGTCAACGGCCAATGCCATGCGGCCGGATTCCATGACGTCGAAAGGAAGCGCGATCATTTCACCGCCGGCTGCCCTGATCTTCTTGGCAGTAACGTCCACATCGTCCGATGCCAGGAACGTTGTCCACACGGTGGGCATGCCCGGTGCCTGCTTCGGCCCCACGCCCGCGACGGCGCGCCCGCCAAGGTGTGCCAGAAGGTATTCCCCGGAGTCTTGGCCGGATACGTATTCCCAGCCGAAGAGATCCGTGTAAAAGACTTTCGCGGCTGCGAGGTTGTCCACGCCCAGGTCCACCCACATGGGCGTTGCTGCCGGCCAGCTCGATATTTTGGTGGACATGGGACTCCTCGGGGTAGGGCGCTCAGGGGGTGACTGCCTCCCCGAACGCCCGATGCGCCGAGCGGCGGAGAGGCAGCCACTATAAAGTGCGCCGTTATCCCGATTCGTGACTCGATTTCGATCCGGCAATTTGTGCCAGCCCTAAACTGCCAGCCCAAGATTGGCGGCCCGAATGCCGGAGCCAACTTCCCGCCGTCGTGCGTTTCGGGTTAGACCGTGCGCGTCGCCTTCGCGAGGTTCCCGCGGAGCTCGTCAGCGTTCTGCCGGATGACGTAGGCCGGGCGGTTACGTTCAACGCGCCAGCTGTCCTCCAGTGGGCCGATGTTGACGGTGTCGAAGCCGAACTCGTCATAGAGCTTGGTGACTAGTTCGGTTGCTTCGGGGAAATCACTCGAGGTGGCCAGGGCGCGACGGTTGACGGTGGCTGCGGGGGTGCCATCGGTGGTGATGTCCTTGGCAAAGATGTGGTTGAAGCCCTTGGCCACCTTGGAGGTTGGGAGGTGCTTCTGGAGCAGGCCGGAGGTGGTGGCTTCTCCGTTATCCAGCTCGGGAATGCGGCCGTCGCGCTCCCAGTAATAGTTGTTGGTGTCGATGACGACCTTGCCTTCGAGCGGCTCCGCGGGGGTGTCCTGATAGTTCTTGAGGGGAACGGTCACGACGGCGAAATCACCCGCCGCTGCTGCTTCGGCTGCCGTCGCAGCCCGGGCGCGTGGCCCCAGTTCCGCCACCAGCTCGCTGAGGGTTTCGGGCCCCCGGGAGTTGCTGATGACTACGTCGTAGCCAAGTTCTACCGCTTTGCGGGCGACTTGGCTGCCAATGTGTCCTGCACCGATGATTCCGATTGTTGTCATGCTTGGGCCAACAAGAAGTTGCAGGGGCCTATTTCCCGCGTTACGCAATATTTCTGAGAGACTTATACTAAGTAGTCTTACTATGCTGGTTGGCATCGAAGGCGAGGAGGTACGGATGGCCGGGCATTTGGAACTGGTTGAAACGCCTGATGGGGAATTTCGGATTTTGATGGTGGACGGCGATGACGTGTTGATGGGTCTGTCAAAGCAGTTTCCCACCATGGATGAGGCTGTTGAGGGAGTCGCGGCCATCCGGGAGGTGGCAGGGACAGGCTTGCTTCGCCCGGCTTCGGCTGAACGGTATGCCGTTCTGATGTTGGAGGAACCTGTGATCGATTCTGCGCTCGCAGCGCACGGTGCGCATGGTGCGCAAGCCCAAGCTAAGGTGGTCAACTATGGCAGCTGATACGACCCAAAAGAAGCGCGGTGTTCTTTTCGATGTTGATGGAACGCTGATCGATTCCAGCTACTTCCACGCCATGGCTTGGTGGCAGGCGTTCCGGCGCGAAGGGTTGGACATTGAGATGTCCGCCATTCATCGTCGAGTAGGCATGGGCGGCGACCGGCTCATCCAGAGCCTGGTTCCGGACTGCCCTGAGGATATGCAGGAAGATCTGAAGTCCGCGCATGGTGCGGTGTTCTCCACGTTTTGGCCGACTCTGCGTACCTTCGATTCGGTTCGGGACCTTCTGGCTGCGTGCTCCGACGCCGGCTTGGCGGTGGGCTTGGCGTCCTCGGCGCAGGAGCGCGACCTGGAAGTGAGCAGGCACCTCCTGGACGCCGCGTCGTCCATTGATGCGTGGACCAGCTCCAACGACGCCAAGGAAAGCAAGCCCGCTCCGGACATCCTTGAGGCGTGCTTGGAGAAGCTCGGGCTTAGCCCCGAGGACGTGGTGTTTGTTGGCGACGCGGTATGGGATGTGAAGGCCGGCGGCGCGATCGGCGTTCCCGTCATCGCACTCACCTGCGGTGGAATCAGTGAAGCCGAACTGCGGGACGCCGGTGCCGCGGAAGTCTATGACAATCCGCGGCACCTGCTGGAGCACCTGGAGACCAGCCTGATCGGCAAGTTGATGTCTGGTTCACGGGACGCCTAGTAGCGGTTGCCTGCGCGTCTATCGCGGCTCGTCGCTAATTCCTTTGTCTCGCCCGCGCCGGTTCCGCAGGGTCCAAATGATCAACGCGATGATGATCACCGCCGCAACGCCCGCCAGAATCCAAGGAACGACGTCGGTGCGGGTCTGCTCCTGCTGTTCGGTCTCGCTGGTGCCAGGGTTGGCGGGGCCGGTGCCGGCGGGATTCGAGACGTCCGTGGTCGGCTCCGCGGTGGGCGTCGCCGTGGATGGCCCTGAGGGGTTGCTGGGTTCCGGCGAGGGGGTGGTGGTGGCAGCTACGCTGCCCTGCACACCGACTGCTGCGTTGGCTGCAACGGCAGTGGAAAGCATGGACCCGGCGAAAAGGGTCAAAGCAAGGGTGGTCATGGCTAATCTGCGAAGCATCGTTCCTCCTGGGTTACTAGCATGATTCCTCATATAGTAAGCATACTGACTAAGCCCCGGCTGTGGATGCTTTTTAGCGGGCGCCTTAGCGCGTGAGCTTGGCGGAATCCGGTTCCTGGTCGCCGATGTGGCCCGGCGCGTTGGCAGCGAGGACGCGCTGGACGAACGCACTGTACTCCTCCATGTAGTGCCGCAACAGCCCGGCGGTTCCTTCGTCCTTAACTGAACCGTCGTCGTCGTACGCGTCTGCGACGAAGCGGATATAGGCCTCAGGTGCGTTCAGTTGCGGCGCGTCCAGGAAGCTCAAAACGCTGCGCATGGACGACTGCATCACCGCTGTCCCGATACCGCCAGGCGATGCGCCGATGATCCCGGTGGGCTTGCGCGCGAACGAGTTGCTGCCCCACGGGCGCGAACCCCAGTCGATGGCGTTCTTCAACGCGCCTGGAATGGAGCGGTTGTACTCGGGGGAGACGAAAAGGATGCCGTCCGACGCGGCGATGGCATCCTTCAATTCCCGGCCTGCCGGCGGAAAGTCAGCGTCGTAGTCCGAGCTGTACAGAGGGAGGTCCTTGATGGCGATTTCATGGAACTCGAGTTCCGGCGGAGCGACGCTGATGAGGGCCTTGGAGAGGACCCGATTGATGGAATTGCTTGCCAGGCTTCCGACGAAATAACCGATTTTGAACGTGTCCATAGCGGCTTTCCTTTCCGACGGCGCGGCCGGAACCGGCTCGTCGACGGTGTGGTGGCTGGTTGCCCCCAGCTTCCACCGACCCTAGTTGACTTATGCACATAGCGCAGCCCCTACTCCCGCAGGGACCCTTGCGGTCATAGACTCATGCCAACTGAGTTCTGGAGAGTTCCGGAAGAGGGGTGACGGGTGAGAGCAGGCATAGCGCGTGAGACGCTCGAAGGCGAGCGACGTGTTGCCGCAACGCCGGAAACGGTGAAGCAACTGGTGGCTTTGGGCCTTGAGGTCGAGATCGAGTCCGGCGCGGGGATGGCGTCCGGCCACAGCGACGACGACTACCGGGCGGCTGGTGCCGTTGTGGTGCAGTCATTGGTTCTCGGATCGCTGGATGTTTACTGCCACGTGCGTCCCATGGAACCGTCGACGGCGGGAGCTCTCCGCCGAGGTTCGGTCACCGTCGGTTTGGGGTCGCCGTCCTCGGAGTTGCCCACTGTGCGGGCGCTCGCCGCTGGAGGAATCACCTCCTTTGCACTGGAACTGGTTCCGCGTATATCGCGCGCCCAGTCCATGGATGCGCTCACCTCGCAGGCCCTGGTGGCTGGCTATCGCTGCGTCCTCGAGGCGGCCATGCGGCTCCCACGGTTCTTCCCGCTTTATATGACGGCAGCAGGGACCATTCCGCCCGCCCGCGTCCTGGTGCTCGGCGCTGGAGTGGCTGGTTTGCAGGCGATCGGAACCGCCAAAAGGCTCGGTGCGCGGGTTTCCGCCAATGATATCCGCCCGGCCTCGGCCGACGAAGTGGCATCCATGGGAGGCACGTTTATCAAGCTGGACCTGGAAACCGCCGAGGCGTCCGGCGGATACGCGCGGGAACTCAGCGCAGACCGCGGCGCCATGCAGCGGGCCCTTTTGGCGCCACACGTGGCCCAAGCCGATGTCCTGATCACTACTGCCGCAGTACCCGGGAGGCGCGCGCCGCTCCTGGTAACCCGCGAGATGGTCCAAGGCATGCGCCCGGGATCAGTGGTCGTGGACCTGGCAGCGGAATCCGGCGGGAACGTGGAGGGCAGCATCCCTGGCCAGGACATTCCCGTCCCTACCGGCAACGGTCAGGGTGTGGTGACACTGGTGGGAATCAAGGACCCTGCCTCGGCAATGCCCGCTGACGCCTCGCGCTTGTACGCCAAGAACGTGTCCAACCTGTTGGCGCTGATGACGCAGGACGGCGTTGTTGCTCCGGACTTTGAGGATGAAGTTGTTGCCGGCACGTGCCTCACCCACGACGGCGAGGTCCGGCACGCTCCAACTGCGGAAGCACTAACGGCGCTCGCAGGGGAGACAGCCCCCTTTGGTAGCGGGCAGGTCGGAAGTTCTCACACCGGAAGTTCCCACACCGGCAGCGAAGGAGTGCGCTGATGGACGGCATGAGCCTGCTAACGATCACGGTCTTGGCGGTGTTCGTGGGCTTTGAGGTGGTTTCCAAGGTCTCGAGCACTCTGCACACGCCGCTTATGTCAGGGGCCAACGCCATCCACGGCATCATCCTGGTGGGCGCCATCATCGTGGCCGGCCAAGCCGCCGACCCGTTGGTGTTGGCGGTCGCCCTGCTGGCTGTCGTCCTTGCCACAATTAACCTCGTGGGCGGGTTCGTGGTGACCGACCGGATGCTGGAAATGTTCCGCGGACGGCAACGGCCGCCGTCGAACGCTGGCTCGGGAGTTCCAGGCAGTCCGGGAGATTCCGGCGCCGTGGAGACGGCCCATAAGGAGCGTCGGCAGTGACGCTTCTCAATCCCACCTGGACGGCGCTCCTGTACCTCGCCGCCGCTGCCTGTTTCATCCTTGCCCTGAAGGGACTGAATTCGCCAAAGACTGCGCGGCGCGGCAACCTGATCGGAGCATTTGGCGCCCTGCTGGCTGTAGTGACAGTGTTTGTCTCGGTCAAGCTGGACAACATTCCATGGATTCTTGGGGCCATAGCTGTGGGCTCGGGTGTTGCTGCGCCTGTGGCCCGTCGCGTGCAAATGACTCAGATGCCGCAACTCGTCGCCCTCTTCAATGGTGTGGGTGGTGGGGCTGCGGCGCTTGTCGCTTTGCTGGAACTCTCTCACGCGGATGATCCGTGGGTTCGATTGGCAATCGTCTTCACATTGCTGGTGGGTGCAGGGTCCTTCGCTGGCTCCGGTGTCACTTTCGCCAAACTTCAGGGGCTCATGACCACCCGTCCGGTGACGTTCCCTGGCCTGCCCGCGCTCATGGCCGTGGTGCTGCTGGCCGCCGCCGGGGCCGGCACCGTGGTGATCCTGAACGGCTCGTTGGTGTTGGCGCTGGTCCTGCTGATTTTGGGGCTGGTTGCAGGAGTCCTGTTGGTGCTCCCGGTGGGTGGTGCTGATGTGCCGATTGTCATTTCGCTCCTGAACGCCTTCACTGGGCTGGCTGTAGCGGCGTCTGGGCTGGTGCTGGGCAATGTCCTCCTCGTGGTTGCGGGGACGCTGGTGGGAGCTTCCGGTACCATCCTTACCCGCGCCATGGCTGCCGCTATGGGACGCAGTGTTGCAGGCATCATGTTCGGCGCCTTCAAGGGTGGATCCACGGCTGGATCCACGGCCGTGAGTGAAAGGCCCGTGCGTTCCTCCAGTGCGGAGGACGTTGCTGTACTGCTCGGTTATGCGCAGCGGGTGATCATCGTCCCGGGATACGGCCTTGCGGTGGCCCAGGGGCAGCACACCGCCGCGGAGCTTGCCCTAGCCCTGGAAGCAAGGGGGATTGAAGTGGACTTCGCCATCCATCCCGTGGCCGGGCGCATGCCCGGCCACATGAACGTGCTGCTTGCGGAGGCAAATGTACCGTACGAGTCATTGAAGGAAATGAGTGACATCAACTCAGAGTTCAGGACCACCGATGTCGCTCTGGTAGTGGGTGCCAACGATGTTGTGAATCCCGCCGCAAAGACCACGTCGGGATCACCGATCTACGGAATGCCTATCCTGGAGGTGGCCGACGCCCGCCAGGTGGTGTTCCTTAAACGTTCCATGCGTCCCGGGTTTGCAGGGATTGAAAACGAACTATTGTACGAACCGCAGACCACGCTCCTTTTCGGTGACGCCAAGGACTCGCTGACCAAGGTTCTGGGGGCCGTTAAGGCGCTCTAGGACTGACCACTTGGAAGCATCTTGCAGGGCCTTCCGGACGGTTCGGCGTGGTCCTATGCTGAAACCTACGTGTTGCCCTACCCATGCCGAACCGCCACATCCAAGCGAGGTGCGCCATGACCGTAAAACTCAACAAGAAGGCTTTTGACCACGCTAAGCATCTGATCCGCGACGGCAAGGTGGTCAAGGACGGCCGCGACGATTGGAGCGAGCACGCCCCATCCACGAAGGAGGAGAACACGTTTCTGGACAGGCATGGGCACGCTGACTACTCCAAGTGGTTCCTGGGCGTGGACGACGAACACCCCGACGACCAGAAGGGCCACTACAAGTTCCCCATCGGCGACTTCAAGAAGATCCACCGCTGCGGTGTGATCTCCGCTGAAAGCCGGGCGGGCCAATACGACTACGACGACATTCGTGAGGCTTTGGGGAAGCTTCTCGAAAAGATTGACGAGGACTGACTTTCCTGAGGTACCGCGTGCTGACCTGACGTTGCCGCGCTGCCCTCAGGTGGTGGATGGCTCGTGTGCAGGACTGTGCGCCAGGATTTCCGCGAGCTCCGCCAACCTGTGCGCGCGTGCCGATTCTGCGGGAGAAAATGGCTCGCCGAATCGGGAAAAGACCAGCGGACCGTGCCACGCCGTCGGGATTTTGAGGACGTCAGGGGAAGGACCGAGAACTGCACCCGTGTGGGGTGCCGGGCGTTCCGGATCGAGCGGGACAACTTTGGCCGAAAGAAGCTCAGCGACGGCATGCGGAAGTTCCTCCGGGTTCCCGGCGATGCGGGTGGCGAGACTCAGGGCCTTGGTTTGGCCGTCGGCCATGGCCAAAGCAGTAGTGGGCCAAACGTGAGACTCATGCCCGCCGCCGTCGTGCAGTGCTTTCAGCAGTTCCTGTTCGGAGACGTCGCCCGGCGTGGAGAGAACGAACTCGTCCATCACCCTGTCGCCGGGGCCTGTGGGACTTGAACCCGTCCCGATCATCGGGTGGACGTGCAAGCTGAGGATGTTGGCGTCCATCTTGGCGAGGGCATGGGTAATTTTCTCCAAGGACCCTGGTTGGTTCATCAGCACGGTCCGCGCCCGCCACAAGGCAGGTGCCAGCTGCAGTTTGTGCCGCTGGCGGAGAGCGGGGGCATGCAGCCAGCGCCTGAGCACTTTGGCGGCTGAGGGCTCGGCTACCCAGATGACCAGCACCGTGGCAGTGACCGCCAGAAGCAGGACCTTGGCTACGTAGGGCAAATTCGTTTCCACAACGGCCGCATGAACCAGCAGTTCGATGGGAAGCATCACCGCGATGTTCGCGACGGTAAGCCGGGCTTTGGGCGCTTCGGGCATCTGACCGCAGACGTCGCAGAGAAGATCCGCGGTGACGGGAGTGCTCGGATTGGGCTTCATGATTTCATGCTGCCCCGCCCCTGTTTCGAGCCCGTTGCCTGCGCGTCACGTTCTGGGGACGGGCCTGTGAACGTACGAACCCGGCATCCTCGCGGTGAGGATGCCGGGTTCGGCTAAGCAACTGGGAGGCGCGCTCGCGGAGAGCGATCGGCCCTAGCGTGTGCGGCCGGAATCGAGGTCCGTGGTCTGGCCTGCGTTGCGATGGGCCGCTGCATCCTTGAGGAGATCCCGGATTTCGGCCAGCAGCGCAGTGTCTGCAGGGAGCGGCTCTTCCTCGGGTTCCTCCGTGGAGAGGCGGTTCTTGACCAGGGAATTGATCTTGTTCATGGGCGCCACGAAGATGAAATACACCACGGCGGCGGTGATCACGAAGGTTACGAGCGCGGTGAGCACAGCACCGAAGTTGACGAACGTGGCGGGGTTGTTTTCCCAGATCTTGAAGCCGAGTCCGTCAGCGTTCATGCCACCGGCGGCGGCGATCACCGGGTTGATGATGTTGGTGGTGAAGGCAGCAACGAGGGCGGTGAACGCACTGCCAATGACGACGGCAATGGCCAACTCAATGACGTTGCCGCGAAGTATGAAGTCCTTGAAACCCTTAAGCATGGATGTTCCTCCGATTGGGTGCGGGTGGCTGCCTCAGCAGAGATCAAACTACCACTCCGAGGTTTCAGGGAGTTGTCACAGGGATGTGAGAGAGGGCTTGCTGGAAGGGCTCGGGAGGTGAGAGAGGGCCTGCTGGAAGGGCTAGGGATGTGGGAGAGGATCCCGGCCCTCCCCGGTCAGGCAGCCAGTCAATCAGGCGAAGAGCGACCTCGTGTGGTCGTTGAGGAACATTCCGCGGGGGTCGAATTCGCGCCTGACCTGAATGAAGGTGTCCAGTTCCGGATAGAGGCGCTCCAGGCGGCTTCGGGTCATGAAGTGGATCTTTCCCCAGTGGGCTCGCGGCTCGAACTCCTGTAGAACGGCATCGGCGTCGCGGAAGAACTGCCAGTAGTCGGTTCCGGGTTCGGTGGTGAGTGTGATGACGGTGCTATCGCGTCCTTGGAACTGGGACATGTAGGCGTCGTCGGACTTCACCCAGCGGACCTCCACGGGGTACTTCTGCTCGGGGTACTTGCTGCGGATAAGGTCCTGGATAGCCTCGACGGCCACCAAACCGTCCTCGCTTCGGACGAAGTACTCGAGTTCATGGAATTGGGTGGTGAAACCGCCCGGGTAGATCCGGTAGGAACGGTCCAGCCGCGCACCTTCAACGCTGGAGATCTGGTTTTCGTCCTGGACCGAGGCAACGTTGTAACGCTTGGTGTAGCTGCGCCCTGCCATGCTGTGGTCCGGCGAGCCGGGGAGGTCCAGCAGTTCGCAGGAGTCGTCCTCAGGGCACCAGAGGAAAGAGTAGTGCCTATTGGAATCGATATCGACCTGCCACGTGGCGGTGGTTTCTGCCCAGGTAGGGTACGTGATCTGCTCCTGCAGGTAGTAGCTGTCCTCAACGGCCAACTCCACCTCCAGGAAGATCCCCAGCGTGCCCAAGGCAACCTGGGCGGCGCGGAGTTCCCGCAGCTGGCCCTCTCCGATCTCCACGATCTCGCCATAACCGTTGATCAGCTTTACCCAGCGCAGTTTGGAGGAGAAGCTGCCCAAGTCCTTGCCGGAACCGTGGGTGCTGGTGGCCAGCGCGCCTGCGATCTGCTGCTTGTCGATGTCACCCTGATTGCTGAGCGCCAGCCCCTTCTCCCACAATGCGTCCCCGAAAGCGTGGATGGTGGTGCCGGCCAAGGCCCGGGCGCGGCGCCCCAAGCGGTCAGTTCCAGTGATGGCCGAAAGGCCGGCCATGTCCATCAGGACGCCGCCGGTTTGAACCAAGGGTGACGACGAATGTCCTGAGCCGACTGCCCGAACAGGCAGGCCTTCCCGAATGGCGAAACGGACGGCGTCGAGCGCTTCTTGTTCGTTCCGGGGCCGCACGGTAAAGGCGGGCGTCGCGCTCTGGTTTCCGCCCCAGTTGGTCCATGTGGAGTCCGTGGCAAAAGGGACGGGCGGGGTAGCGGCACCTGCCATGGAGGCAGGGCGGGAAACATTAGTGGTCATGGCTAAAGCTCCGTTGCTTGTCTGAACGCTCACGCGCCGTGGTTGATCATGACGTGCTTGGTGCGCGAGTAATCGTCCAGGGCGTAGAGCGAGAGGTCGCGGCCGTAGCCGGAACCTTTGAATCCGCCCCACGGTACCTCGCATGCGAGGACGAGGTGAGCATTGACCCACACGGTGCCGAAGTCCAACTGCTTGGGAATCCGGAGGGAAAGGCTTGAGTCGCGGGTCCACACCGAGGCTGACAAGCCGTACGGGCTCTCGTTGGCTCGCATGACAGCTTCTTCGGTGGTGCTGAAGGTTTCCACTGTGACCACTGGGCCGAAAATTTCGTGCGTGGCGATGTGCGCGCCTGCCGGCACATTGCTGATGACGGTGGGCTGGATGAAGTACCCGGGACCTTCCAGCGCAGAGCCGCCGATAGCCACGGTAAAGCCTGCTTCCCGGGCTTCCGCGAGCGACTCCTTGACTCGTTCGTAGTGTGGGAGGGAGATCATGGGGCCGATTTCGACGTCGTCTCCGGCGTCCGGCGCCCCGAGGACCAGGGTACTGACCTCCCGGACCAGGTGCTCCGTGAATTCCTCGGCGACGGATTCGTGGACCAGCACGCGGCAGGCGGCACCGCAGTCCTGGCCTGCGTTCCAGAAGCCGGCGTTGCGTACACCGGCAGCCGCGGCGCGGAGGTCGGCGTCGGGGAAGACCACAACCGGAGCCTTGCCGCCGAGTTCCAAGTGAACGCGCTTGACGGATTTCGCTGCGGTTTCGGCAACTGCCTGGCCACTGACGACGCTGCCCGTCAGGGCGACCAAGGCAATGTCAGGATGCTCGGACAGGCGCTGTCCCACTGTCCGGCCGCGGCCGGTGACCACGTTGAGGATCCCGTCCGGGATACGTCCGGCCAGCACTTCGGCCAGCTTCAGCGTGGACAAGGGAGTTTGCTCGGAGGGCTTGATGACGATGCTGTTGCCGGCGGCGAGGATGGGCGCGATCTTCCAGGCAGCCATCAGCAGCGGATAGTTCCAAGGGGTGATGACGCCCACCACGCCCACGGGTTCGCGGAGGATCACTGAAGTGTGGTCCGTGGCGTAGTCGCCGCCGGCCATGGAGGTCAAAGTCCGTGAGGCGCCGGCCATGAACCGGAAGGTGTCGATGGTGCTGGAGACGTCGTCCTCAGATACGGCCTGCGGCTTACCGGTGTTAGCCGATTCCAGGACTTCGAAGACCTTGCGGTTCTCCTCAATGATGTTCGCAATGAGGTTCAGGACATCAGCGCGTTCCTTCGGAGTGGTGGAACCCCAGGTCTTTTGGGCCACGACGGCGGCGGCAACAGCGACGTCGACATCATCGGCGGTGCCGGCCTGCACTGAGGCGATGACCTGTTCCGTGGTGGGATCTACGACGTCGATGGTCTGTCCTGAGGAGCCGGCGATGAAGGAGCCGTTGATGAAGTGTCCAGCCGGAGGCAGCGGCAGTTGCAGCGGGAGAGCCAGGTTATGGGCGTCAGTGGATGCGCGTCGGACGGTGAACTGTTCGGTCTGGGTGGTGGTCATGATGATTCGCTTTCAGATATGGCCGGGTCAGATGAAGCCAGGTCAGATGAGGTCTGGGGTGAGTGCAGTTGCGGGAAAGTGTGCGGGTTCTGTTTTCTTGCCGAACAGCCGGGCCACGAAGTAATAGAGGGGAGCGACGACGACGAGGCCAACGATCCAGGAGATGTCCACTCCACCCATCGCGGCGGCGAGCGGGCCTGTGTAGACCGCGGTTGCCGAGAAGGGAACCTGGATCAGGGCGCCTGCTACGTAGGAGCCGATGGCGACCCAATTGAACCGCCCGTACACGCCGCCGTCGCGCTTGAAGAAGTCTTCAACCCGGTACTCGCCGTGGCGCAGCAGGTAATAGTCCACCAGGTTGATGGCCGTCCACGGAACCAGGACGTACATCAGGAAGGATAGGAAGTTGGTGTAGAAGAGGATGAAGTTGTCGCGGGCAAAGAGGGCGATGGAGACGGCGACGACGAAGATGATGACTGCCGCGATGCTGCGGGTCTTGGCGCGGGGCAACCAGTTTGGCTTGAACGTCTGGCCGATGGTGAGGGTGCACAGGACACCGCAGTAAAGGTTCATGGCGTTCGACGCCGCGACTCCCAGACAGAAGATCCCGACGATGATCAGCGTCCAGGGTTGGAGCAGCTCACCCAGACTGCCGACAATTTCGACGTCGCCGGTGCTCATGGAGACGGCGAGCGTGCCCACCAGGGCGCCGAGGATCATGGGGAACAGGGTGCCCAGTACACAGCCTGAATAGGAGGCCCAGAAAGCCGGGGATGAACCTGTGCCTTGCGGCATGTAGCGGGAGTAATCAGAGACGTACGGCGCGTAGGCCAGTTGCCACAGGGCGGAGACGGAGATGGTCCCCATGAAGCCGACCCAGTTGAAGTTGCCCGTCTCCAGGAAGTTGCCGGGCAGTCCGTGGACCATCAGGATCCAACCGAACGCCAGCAACAGGGCCAGGCCGGCCGCGACGCTGAGGACGCGTGCATAGGCGTGGATGAGCCGGTAACCGAAGATCGTGGCGATGACGCTGACCACGCCGATGATGATGATGCCCGCGTCAACGCTGATGCCGGGGCTGACCGCGGCCATTGCTTCGCCGCCGAATACCAGGTTTGCAGCGAAGAAGCCGACGTACATGATCACCACGATCACCACGATCAGGAGTGCCCCGAAGGAACCGAACTGGCCACGAGTCTGGATCATCTGGGCCACACCGAGCTGCGGGCCCTGGGCGGAGTGCAGCGCCATGAAGATGCCGCCCACCACGTTGCCGATGATGATGCCCACGATCGCTGGAACGAACCCCAGGCCGAACACCGTGGTGGCGAGTCCGCCGGTCACGATAGTCATGATCATGATGTTGGAGCCGAACCAGATGGTGAAGAGGTCCCGGGCCTTGCCGTGCCGCTCATTCAAGGGGATGGGCTGGATGGTTTTGTCTTCCAGCCGGGGTACGTCCGTAGCTGGCGCACTCATGACGCACTCCGGGATGCCGAAGCGAGTTCACGAACAACTGTGTTGTCTGCTTTGCTGCGGTTCACCATGAGGCCGAGCAGATCGAATACCAAGGTGGCCGCGGCCACAGTGGTGATGTCCGCATGGTCGTACGCCGGAGCGACTTCCACGACGTCGGCGCCCACGATGTTGATGCCGTCCAGTCCGCGGAGCAATGCCAGGAGTTCGCGGGAGTGGAGCCCGCCCATTTCAGGTGTTCCGGTGCCGGGTGCGAAGGCAGGGTCCAGGACGTCGATGTCGATGGAGACGTAGACGGGGGTGTCGCCGAGCCTCTCCTTCACGCGCTCAATAGCTGCCGGAACGCCGATGACGTCCAGGTCCGAGCAACGGATGATCTGGAATCCGAATTCGTGGTCGCGAAGGAAATCGTTGCGGTCATAAACAGGCCCACGGATACCCACGTGCATCGACTTGTCCTCCACAAGGAGTCCTTCCTCGAACGCCCGGCGAAAGATGGTCCCGTGTGTGACGGGCTGGTCAAAGTAGGTGTCCCAGGTGTCCAGATGCGCGTCGAAGTGCAACAGGGCCACAGGGCCATGGACCTTGTTCAGTGCCCGCAGCATGGGAAGGGCAATGGTGTGGTCGCCGCCGATCGAGATGAGCCGCTTGTCCGCGCTGAGCCCGTTGCCCCCGCTGATCAGGGGCAATGCCTGCTCCTCGATCTCACGGACAGCCCGCGTGATGTCGTAGGGAGTGCAGGCGATATCGCCGGCATCCACAACCTGGGCTTCGTACACCGGTTCAACGTCGAGCTCCGGGTGGTAGCCCGGGCGCAGGAGTCGTGAGGCCTCGCGGACTGCTGCAGGGCCAAAACGGGCGCCCGGCCGGAAGGAAGTTCCGCCGTCGAACGGTACGCCGACGATCGCGATGTCGTAATCCGGGACGCGGTCGATTTGGGGGAGGCGGGCGAAGGTGCCGAGGCCTGCATACCGGGGGACTCTGGTTGCGTCGACAGGGCCGATGGGCTTGTGCGTTGTCATTGACGGATCCTTGGGTTGAGAGGTGCTCGCCGTTGAGCGGGAAGTAAGTAATTCCATTGTTCGTGACGCGGATCACCCCGGATAGCGCTACATTGACTACAAATGGCCGAGACGTTTAGACGAATGTCTAAGTGCCGCTGAATAAGGCGGCACGGCAGCCGAACAGAACAGGAATCGGGGCGCAAAATGGCGATCACGGTGGCCGAACTCATCGCAGAGCCGCAGCTTGGACTCACCCTGATGGCGGGACCGGCCGGCTTGGACAACCGCATCACTTGGGCGCATACCTCGGACCTGCCCAGGCTGTGGGAGTGGGTAACCGGCGGAGAGCTCATGATGACCAATGGCCTCTCCATTCCCGCCGACGCCGAAGGGCAGGTAGCGCTTGCCGAAGCTTTGATGGACAGTGGCGCCAGCGCGTTGGCGATCGGCGAGAAGATGCACGCGCCGCCGCTCACTACGGAATTCCTGGAGGCGTGCGACCAGCTCCCGCTGCCACTGATCAACATTCCGTATCCGCTGCCGTTCATCGCGATCGCCCGTTCGGTGGCCGAATCCTCGCTGCTGGAAGAGTCGCGCCGTTTACGGCAAACGGCCCGTGTTTACGACCTTCTCCGCACCGCGGGGGCCTCCGAGGACCACTGGCAGAGCCTCGTCCAAAGGCTCGCCACCGAGCTCGATGCGGACCTGTTCGTGGTAGACCGCCGCTGCCTCCATCCCTGGCATCCCGACGGGCAACCGCTCCCGGTGTTCCTCGCCGAGGAATGGGCTCCGCTGTCCGGGCAGGTATCCCTCGCCGGGAAGAACTTCCAATGGCACCGTATCCGCGGCAGGCACGTGCTCACCATGGATATTCCCACCCATGCCAACGCGCTCCTGGTGGTGCTGCCCAACAGTGAACCGCACCCGGACGCCGTCGTACTTCTCCACGCCGCAACCGTGCTGGGGCTGCAGCTTTCGCGCATCGTTTTGTCGTTGGAAGGTCGCCACCGCCTTGCCGGCGAGTTCCTCCTGCAGGCCATGGATGGACGATTGGGTGCAGCCGAGATGGAGAGCCGGTTGGCAGCTTTCGAGGTTCCGCCCCAAAATTTCCTCATCGCTTCCATGTCAGCTAACGCCGGCGATAAAACAGCGGACACTCCCTCAGCGGACGACGGCGGCAGGCTGGCTAACGTTCATGTCGAGCTGTGGAGGCACGGGGTTGCGTCGGCGACGTTGAAGCGGAACAACAGGCTCCACGTGGTGGTCCCGGCCGATGTTTCCGACGACGTCCTGATGCACTGCGCCGGGCCGGACGCCGCCATTGGAATCAGTGCGCCGGCGGCCGTCGCCAACATCCAGCGCGCACTGCAGGAGTCCCTCTGGGCGCTAGGTTCGGCGCGTGCCAACAACCTGGGACTGATCCGTTATGCAGAGGGGCCATCGTGGCTTGGACTCACCAGTTTCGAGGAAGGAGCAGCGCTGGTCCGGCGTCTTTTGGGCCCAATTTTCGACTACGAGCAGAGCCAGGAAGGTGATCTCATTGTCACCTTGAGGACGTATTTGGACTCGCAGCGGTCGTGGCAGAAGACTGCTTCAGCGTTGTTCGCGCACCGACAAACCATCATCTACCGGATGCGGAAAATCGGCGAGCTGACGGGGCTGGACATGGGTGAAACGTCCACCGTTGCCCAATTGTGGTTTGCGCTTCAGATCCATGAAGCGATGCATCAATAGCCATGCCTTGCTTGCGCTTTTTCGAAACGACCAGCTATGGTGTGAAGCGTGTCACTCAGGTGGCGCGACGCTTTTGATCTGCGGCGGGAGAGTCCTGCCGGTACATCCAGTCAGGCGCCGTAGGAGCAAATCCTCCCCAGGAATCTCTCAGGCCCATGTACCGCCGCGGATAGGCAACTCTGGAAAGCAGTCCGGGTAACCGGGCTCACCGACGGTGCAAGCAGGCAACATTCCTGCGGAATCTCTCAGGTCCAATACAGAGCGGGGAGGAACCCACATCATCGTGGCGCTCAACGGGCGCCTGAATCATGGAGTTCCTCTTGACTGTTCAATCAACCCCCACCGCTTTCGCGGACCGGCACATCGGCGCCCGGCGCCAAGCCGACGTTGACACCATGCTCAAGGCCATCGGCTACGACTCTGTCGACGGCCTGGTAGACGTCGCCGTCCCCGATTCCATCCGCCAGGAAACTGCCCTGAAGCTGCAGGATGCCCTCACCGAGGTGCAGGTCCTCGCCGAGCTCCGTAAGCTCGCGTCCAAGAACAAAACCGCCGTCCAGATGATCGGTCAGGGCTACTACGACACCGTCACGCCTCCGGTGATCCGCCGCAATATCCTCGAAGCCCCCGCCTGGTACACGGCCTACACGCCGTACCAGCCGGAAATTTCCCAAGGCCGCCTTGAGGCACTGCTCAACTTCCAGACCATGGTGCAGGACCTCACGGGACTTCCCGTAGCCAACGCCTCCTTACTGGACGAAGCCACCGCTGTGGCTGAGGCCGTGCTGTTGATGCGCCGTGCCAACAAGAACAAGACGGCCAAGGATGGCAAGACTGTCTTGGACGCGGACCTCCTTCCGCAGACCATCGCCATCGTGAAGGGCCGGGCCGAGGCGTTGGGCTTCGAGGTACAGATTGCTGACCTTTCGGCAGGCCTTCCCGACGGCGACATCAACGGTATCGTCCTGCAGCAGCCCGGCGTTTCGGGCCGGGTTTTTGATCACTCTGGCGTGATCGCAGACGCCAAGGAACGCGGTGCGCAGGTCACCGTGGCTGCGGATCTGCTGGCGCTCACCCTCATCACGCCCCCGGGCGAACAAGGTGCGGATATCGCCGTCGGAACCGCGCAGCGCTTCGGCGTTCCGCTGTTCTTCGGTGGCCCGCACGCGGCGTACATGGCTGTCCGCGAAGGAATGGAGCGCACGCTTCCCGGCCGCATCGTCGGAGTTTCCAAGGACAACGCCGGCGTCCCCGCTTACCGCCTGGCCCTCCAGACGCGCGAGCAGCATATCCGCCGCGAGAAGGCGACGTCCAACATCTGCACCGCGCAGGCACTGCTCGCGATCGTGGCCTCGATGTATGCGGTTTACCACGGCCCCGAGGGCTTGAAAGCGATCGCCGAAACCGTTCACGGGCATGCCCGTGTTTTGGCTTCGGCCCTGCAGAAGGCCGGCCGCGAACTCGTCTCCGAGGCCTTCTTCGACACCCTCACCGTCCGCGTACCCGGCAAGGCCGACAAAGTCATTGCGGCCGCAGAAGCCCGTGGCATCAACTTGCGTCTCATCGATGCGGACACCGTTGGCGTTTCCGTTGATGAAACCACGACGCCGGAGGTCCTCTCCGCGGTGGCCGTCGCCTTTGGTGCCGGTCCGGTAGGGGATGCCGCTGGGTTCGAGCTGCCCGCCGACGTGGTCCGTACCTCCGACTTCCTGCAGCATCCGGTGTTCAACACGCACCGTTCCGAGACGCAGCTGTTGCGCTATATCCGCAAGCTGTCTGACCGGGACCTCGCCTTGGACCGCACCATGATCCCGCTGGGTTCCTGCACCATGAAGCTGAACGCCACCGCCGAGATGGAAGCTATTTCCTGGCCCGAGTTCGCCTCCATCCACCCATTCGCTCCGGACCACCAGACAGCGGGTTGGCGCGAACTGATCGAGGACCTGGAAGCCGACCTCACTGAGATCACTGGATATGATCAGGTTTCCATCCAGCCGAACGCCGGTTCCCAAGGTGAGCTCGCCGGTCTGCTGGCCATCCGCGGCTACCACCTCTCCAGAGGCGACGAGCAACGCAACGTATGCCTGATACCGGCATCAGCGCACGGCACCAACGCGGCGTCCGCTGTGCTGGCCGGAATGAAGGTTGTGGTTGTGGCCACGGCTCCTGACGGCACCATCGACCACGCAGACCTGGCCGCCAGGATCGAAGCCAACAAGGACGTCCTGTCCTGCATCATGATCACCTACCCGTCCACGCACGGTGTTTACGACGCCGATGTCCGCGAGGTGTGCGACGCGATCCACGCCGCCGGCGGGCAGGTGTACGTTGACGGTGCCAACTTGAACGCGTTGGTTGGTTTGGCGCAGCCGGGTAAGTTTGGCGGCGACGTTTCCCACCTGAACCTGCACAAGACGTTCTGTATCCCGCATGGCGGTGGCGGACCCGGCGTTGGCCCTGTTGCTGCAAAGGCGCACTTGGCTCCCTTCATGCCGGGCGACGCCAATAAAGCGGCGCATGAGGAAGGGCACGGTGTAGCCATCTCGGCTTCGCGCTATGGCTCGGCCGGTGTGCTGCCGATTTCCTGGGCTTACGTGAAGCTCATGGGCGGCCAGGGACTGACGGAAGCCACCAAGTCCGCGTTGCTTGCAGCCAACTACGTTGCCTCCCGCCTGGACGAGCACTTCCCCATCCTGTACACGGGTGAAGGCGGACTCGTTGCCCACGAATGCATCCTCGACCTCCGTGAGCTGACGGCCCGCACGGGTGTTACGGCCGAAGATGTGGCCAAGCGCCTGATCGACTTCGGCTTCCACGCTCCCACCCTCGCGTTCCCGGTTGCCGGCACCTTGATGGTGGAGCCTACAGAGTCCGAGGACCTGGCCGAGATCGACCGTTTCATCGAGGCGATGATCACCATCCGTGCGGAGATCGAGCAGGTGGCCAGCGGTGAGTTCACTGTTGAGAAGTCGCCGCTGCGCAACGCACCGCACACGGCTGCCGCCGTCGTGAGTTCTGATTGGGACCGCGACTACCCGCGTGAGCAGGCAGCGTTCCCGGTCCACCATCTCAAGCAGGACAAGTACTTCCCGCCGGTCGGCAGGGTGGACGGCGCCGCCGGTGACCGGAACCTTGTGTGCTCCTGCCCTCCCCTCACGGACTTCGAAAACTAAGGACTCCTGACATGTCTGAGAACTACACAGCCCTGTACGAGCAACACAAAAAGGCCGGTGCATCGTTTACGGACTTCGGCGGCTGGCAGATGCCCCTGAAGTATGAGTCCGAGCTCGCCGAGCACCACGCAGTCCGCAAGACCGCGGGACTCTTCGACCTCTCCCATATGGGTGAAGTATGGGTTACCGGTCCCGATGCTGCCGCTTTCCTGGACTACGCATTGGTGGGTAAATTGTCCGCGGTGGCCGTGGGAAAGGCCAAGTACTCGCTGATCTGCAACGCCGACGGCGGCATCATCGATGACCTCATTTCTTACCGTCGCCCTACTCCGGAAGAAGGCGTGGACAAGTACCTGGTGATCCCTAATGCGGGCAACGCGAAGGTTGTTGCTGCGGAGCTGCTGGAGCGCGCAGCCGGTTTCGACGTCGTGGTGGAAGATTCCTCAGCGGAGACCTCACTCATCGCAGTGCAGGGCCCGAACGCTGAAGCCATCCTGCTGACCCTTGTCCCGGCCGAACAGCACGCGCTGGTTACCGAGCTGAAGTACTACGCGGCGGTTGAGGTCTCGGTCAACGGGCAGGACCTGCTGCTGGCCCGCACTGGCTACACCGGCGAAGACGGCTTCGAGATCTACGTCCCGAACATCGATGCCGCTGGCCTCTGGGAAGCGCTGCTCGAGGTCGGCGAAGGGCACGGACTCATCCCCGCTGGCCTCGCTGCCCGCGACTCCCTGCGCCTCGAGGCCGGGATGCCCCTCTACGGCAACGAGCTCTCCCGCCACGTCAACGCCTACGCAGCAGGCCTTGGCCCGGTGGTTTCCCTGGCCAAGGAAAGCAACTTCATTGGCCGCGACGCGCTCACAGCCATCAAGGCTGCCGGCGTCGGCTCCACTCTTGGCCAGAAGCTCGTGGGCCTCAAGGGCGCCGGCCGCCGCGCGGCGCGCGCCCACTACTCGGTGCTCAAAGACGGTTCGCTCATCGGCGAAGTCACGTCCGGCCAGCCGAGCCCGACGCTCGGCTACCCGATCGCCTTGGCGTATGTCGACGTCGAGCATTCAGAACCAGGCACCATCGTGGACGTCGACCTCCGAGGCAAAGCCGAACCGTTCGAAGTGGTAGGCCTGCCGTTCTACAAGCGGGTCAAGTAAGTCCCGGCGGTGCCGACCTCCTCCGCGTCCTCGCGACCGAGCACGCGGAGGAGTTCGGTTCCCCGACACACGAACCAGCCACGATGTGCGACACAAAAGTTTCAAAACACACGAGAAGTAAGGAATTGGAATGAGCAAAGTAGTTGCCGGGCTGAAGTACTCGGCTGAACACGAGTGGGTTGCCGTCGATGGCGACGGTCCTGTGGGTATTGGGATCTCCGCGGTTGCCGCTGACGCCCTGGGCGACATTGTGTACGTGGACCTGCCCGAGGTTGGTTCCACTGTGACCGCCGGCGAGACCTGTGGCGAAGTGGAATCCACCAAGTCGGTATCGGACCTGTACTCACCCGTGACAGGCGAGGTGACCGAGATCAACGACGCCGTAGTCAGCGATCCCGCCCTCATCAACAACGAGCCCTACGGCGCCGGCTGGCTGTTCAAGGTGGCCACCACCGAAGAAGGGCCGCTCATGTCGGCCGAAGAATACGCTGCAACGAACGGTGGAGAACTGTGAACCCGGTATCTGTAACTGAGTACCAGCAAGTCGTTTCGGCGTCGTTGGACGCCCAACTGTCCGAGCTGGATCCTGAGATCGCTGCAAGGATCGACGACGAACTGGGTCGCCAACGCGACGGACTGGAAATGATCGCCTCGGAAAACCACACCGCCGTTGCCGTGATGCAGGCGCAAGGATCCGTTCTGACGAACAAATATGCTGAGGGTTACCCGGGCAAACGGTACTACGGTGGCTGCGAACACGTTGATGTGATCGAGCAACTCGCCATTGACCGCATCAAGGCCCTGTTCGGCGCGGAGTTCGCCAACGTTCAGCCGCACTCCGGTGCGCAGGCCAATGCCTCCGTGATGCACGCCCTCATCAAACCGGGCGACACCATCATGGGCCTGAACCTCGCCCACGGCGGGCACCTGACCCACGGCATGCGGATCAACTTCTCCGGCAAGCTCTACAACGTGGTTCCCTACGGCGTCCGAGAGGACACCCACACCGTGGACATGGCTGAAGTTGAGGCCTTGGCGCAAGAGCGCAAACCGGCACTCATCGTGGCCGGCTGGTCCGCTTACGCGCGGCAGCTGGACTTCGCCGAGTTCCGCCGGATCGCCGACTCCGTTGGCGCGTACCTGATGGTGGACATGGCCCACTTTGCCGGTCTGGTGGCCGCGGGCCTGCACCCCTCGCCGGTCCCGCACGCCCACGTCACCACGTCCACCACGCACAAAACCCTCGCCGGTCCTCGCGGCGGAATCATCCTTTCCAATGACGCCGACATCGCCAAGAAGATCAACTCGGCCGTGTTCCCGGGCCAGCAAGGCGGACCGCTGGAGCATGTCATCGCCGGGAAGGCCGTTGCGTTCAAGATCGCCGCTTCCGAGGAGTTCCGTGAGCGTCAGGAAAGGGTACTGGCCGGTGCCCGCATCCTCGCAGAGCGACTCGTCCAGCCCGACGTCGCCGCCAAGGGCATCAGCGTGGTCTCCGGCGGCACCGACGTGCACCTGGTCCTCGTAGACCTCCGCAACTGCGAACTCGATGGCCAGCAAGCCGAAGACCGCCTCGCAGCGATCGACATCACCGTCAACCGCAACGCCGTCCCCTTCGACCCCCGCCCGCCCATGGTCACCTCCGGCCTCCGCATCGGCACCCCTGCGTTGGCTACGCGCGGGTTCGGCGAAGAGGCGTTCCGCGAGGTTGCGGACATCATCGCCGAAGTGTTGACCGCTGACGCCGATGCGGACCTTTCCGGGCTGCGGCACCGTGTTGACGTGCTGGCAAAGGCGCACCCGCTGTACCCGGGTGTTTCGAACCTCTCGTAAGTCGACCGCGGGGTTCGGTTCGCCGTCGGGTTCGGTTCGCCTGTCGGGGCCGACTTCCTCTGCATGCTCGGACCGCCGTCGCGTAGACGCCCGCTGGGCGGACGTGATGCTCCCTTAGACGCATGCTGCCGGAGCCCGGACGCGAAGGGGCAGCTTTCGGGTCGGCAGCCCTGGATGCCGACCCCAAGGCGCCAGCTCTCGGGTCGCCAGGTTGGGGCGGGACTGGCGGGTTCGCTTGTTGTGACTAGGTCTAGCTGCCGGGGGGGTCCTCGGGCGACGGGTTGGTTTGGGAGCGTGGGGGTGTTCTGGGCCGATTCGGGGGTTGGCTGCGGGACGTGCCGTGCGCGCGGCATGTTCCGCTGGGAACCCACGAAACGGCGGTGGGGGACCACTGCCAACCCAGCCCACTTATCCCGACCACACACATTTAGTTAGGAAAAACCATGGCCGTTGGGGTCTTTGATCTGTTCTCTGTGGGTATTGGCCCGTCGAGCTCTCACACTGTGGGGCCGATGCGTGCCGGGGCGGTGTTTGCCCGGGAGTTGCGTGAGTCCGGGGTGCTCGAATCCGTTACCGGGTTGCGGGTTGACCTGTATGGCTCGTTGGCTGCCACGGGCAAGGGGCACGGGACTTTTACGGCCGTCTTGCTAGGGCTTGAGGGCTACGATCCCGAGGAGATCCTCCCTGACCAGGTCGAGGAACGCCTGGCATCCATTGCTGAGACGGGGAAGCTCAACCTCGCTGGCGGTACGCTCCTCGACTATGCGGTGGAGGATATGGTGTTGCATCCGTTGACGGTGTTGCCGCGGCATACGAATGGGATGAAGTTTGTTGTGTCTGATGCTGAGGGGAGCGTTCTGCGGGAGGCGACGTTCTTTTCGGTCGGTGGTGGGTTCATTGTCCGTGAGGGTGAGGAGAACGCTGCGCAGCAGGAGTTGGAGGAGTCCAAGAAGGAGTTGCCGTTGCCGTTCAGGACGGCGGCGGAGTTGCTGGGCCGGTGTTCCTCGAAGGGTTTGGGTATCAGCGACATCATGTTCATTAATGAGCGTGCGTCGCGGTCTGAGGAGGATATCCGGGAGGGTTTGCTGCATATTTGGTCCGTGATGGAGGCCTGTGTTGAAACGTCTTTGAAGCGTGAGGGTGTGTTGCCCGGAGGGTTGAAGGTTCGTCGTCGTTCTCCTGATTGGTTGGAGCGGTTGTTGAAGGAGGACAAGGACCGGAACGATCCGAAGTATTGGCAGGAGTGGGTGAACCTGATCGCGTTGGCGGTCAATGAGGAGAACGCTTCTGGTGGTCGGGTGGTGACGGCACCGACGAATGGTGCTGCGGGGATTATTCCGGCGGTGCTGTATTACGCGTTGAATTACGCGCCGGGGATGGATCAGGCCACGCAGGCCGATAAGGACGATGTGGTGGTGAAGTTCCTGCTTACTGCGGGTGCGGTGGGTGTGTTGTATAAGGAGCAGGCGTCCATTTCGGGGGCTGAGGTGGGGTGTCAGGGTGAGGTGGGTTCGGCGTCGTCGATGGCTGCTGCGGGGTTGGCTGAGGTGATGGGTGGTACGCCGGGTCAGGTGGAGAACGCGGCGGAGATCGCGATGGAACATAATCTGGGGTTGACGTGTGATCCGATTGGGGGGTTGGTGCAGATTCCGTGTATTGAGCGGAACGCGATTGCTGCGGCGAAGGCGATCAACGCGGCGAAGATGGCGTTGTGGGGTGATGGGACGCATCGGGTGTCGTTGGATGAGGTGATCGTGACCATGCGTGAAACGGGCAAGGACATGTCCTCCAAGTACAAGGAAACCGCGATGGGCGGCCTGGCCGTCAACGTCGTCGAATGCTGACACTTACCTGCGTTGCGTGGCCTGCTTAGCGCGATTGAACGCCCTTGAAGGGCGCATAGCGGGCCTGGCAACGGACAAAATGAAACAACCAACAAGGAAGAAACTCATGACACTCGCACCTGAAGGCCGTAAGTTGCTGCGCGTTGAGCAGCGTAACTCGGCGGTCCCGGTTGAACGTAAGCCTGAGTGGATCAAGGCCAAGGTCCAGATGGGGCCGGAGTTCGTCCAGCTCAAGAACCTGGTGAAGAAGGAAGGCCTGCACACGGTGTGTGAAGAGGCCGGTTGCCCGAACATTTTCGAGTGCTGGGAAGACAAGGAAGCGACGTTCCTGATCGGCGGGTCCGAGTGCACCCGTCGCTGTGATTTCTGCCAGATCGACACCGGCAAACCCTCCCCGGTGGACATGTTCGAACCCACCAAGGTGGCCCGCAGTGTGCAGGCGATGCAGCTGCGCTACGCGACCGTGACCGGGGTGGCCCGTGATGACCTGGCCGATGAGGGTGTGTGGTTGTACGCCGAAACGGTCCGGAAAATCCATGAACTGAACCCGGGCACCGGCGTGGAGTTGTTGATCCCTGATTTTTCCGGCAAGCCCGAGCACATCGCGGCGATCTGTGATTCCAAGCCCGAGGTGTTCGCGCACAACGTGGAGACCGTGCCGAGGATTTTCAAGCGGATCCGTCCGGCGTTCCGGTACGAGCGGTCCTTGGATGTGATCACCCAGGGCCGTGACCTTGGCATGGTGACCAAGTCCAACCTGATCCTGGGCATGGGCGAGACGCGCGAGGAAATCTCCGAGGCGTTGCGGGATCTGCATGCTGCCGGCTGTGATTTGATCACGATCACCCAGTACCTGCGCCCGTCCGAGCGGCATTTGCCGGTGGACCGGTGGGTCAAGCCGCAGGAGTTCGTGGACCTCCAGCACGAGGCCGAAGAGATCGGGTTCCTCGGTGTGATGTCGGGCCCGTTGGTGCGGTCCTCGTACCGGGCCGGGCGTCTGTGGGCCACCGCGATGCGGAAGAAGGGCTGGGAAATCCCGGCTGCCCTGGCCCACATCGAGTCCTCCGGCACCACCCGCCAGGAAGCCTCCACCATCCTCGCCGCCCACGGCTAAGCAGCCACGCAACAGCAGCCTCGCAGAGCACCTTAGGGACTCTCCATGCTCCCTACCCGTGTTGAAATCGTTCCCACCGATGGCATTGTTGATGCCGTTGGCAAGGCAGTACCAACAGACACCACCATCAGCATCCCTTGCCTTCCGCACCACGGCATCGTGCCAACGCTCCGCGCCGCGGTACAGCTCAGCGAACTTGGCTACACCGTGGTTCCGCACTTGGCCGCAAAGTGCGTTGAAAGCGAACAACAGCTGCAAGGGATCCTGCGGAATCGCGAGAATGCGGGCATCACCGAAGTGTTCGCCATTGGTGGGGACGCGACGCAGTCAACTGGCCCCTATGCCACAGGCGGCGAACTGCTGAGGGACATCGTGGACATCACCAGCGGCCGGGTGAGGGTTGGAGTGGCGGGCTACCCGAGGGACACCCGAACATCACCGGTCTCCAACTCGTGGAGGCGTTGGTGGAGAAGCAGGAACTGGCCAGCGGGATAGTCACCCAGATGTGCTTACTCACCGGAAGCGCTGATCCACGAGCTGGCGGAACGTCCTGGCATCGACGGCATCCAGCTCTACAGCTTCAACTCTCGGGACGCCCTCCCACAGCCGGCCTGACGTGCCTGTGGGCTACCCCATGAGGTGATGAGGGGCACTATCTGCGCCCTATGGAGGGGGAGCCCCAAAACCCGGGCGTAACCTTAAGCGGACGCCAGCGCCGCCGTCGTACGTTTGATCCTGCGACGAAAGGCGAGCTGCCACTTGAAGGCTGTAGCGGAAATGTTCACGATGGGTCCTGGAAACAAGGACCACCATCCCGCATTCCGCTGCGCTGTAGGTGTGTTTGTTCCGCTAATTACGTTGACCCTGCTGGGACGACTGGATCTGGCAGTGTTCGCATCGTTCGGTGCGTTCACCGGAATTTATGGCAGGAACGAGCCCCACAGCGTGCGTTTCCGGAGCCAGTTGCGCGCCGGCGGCTTCATGCTTTTGATCGTTCTTCTGGCCACACTCATGGCCCGCTTTGCGCAAACCGCGGGAATCGAAGGTGCAGCTTATTCCTGGCTCCTGACGGCAGCCACCACTGTGGTGGCGGGTGCATGTTCCGTGGTTGTGGCTGCTTGGCGGCTCCGGCCAGGCGGCTCGCTCTTTCACATTTTTGCCTTCGCTGCCATTGCCTCAATCGCAGCGCAACCTCCCCTCTGGGAAGCGATGCTGGTGGCGGTTGGGACTACGGTCTTTTGCCTGCTGATCGGTATGTCGTCGCGCGTGCTCAAGAGCCACAGGACTCCGTGGAAACGGCCGCCCCGTATCCGTCACACCGCAGCTGAACGTCAGGCGATCTGGCTTGAGGGCGGTGGCTACCTCGTGGCCGCAGGCCTGGCGGGGACCATCGCAACGTTGGTAGGGGAACGGCTCGGGTTCGGGCATACCTATTGGGCCATGGTGGCGGCTGTGGTTCCGTTGGTTGGTCACTCGACGCGTCACAGGGTCAGCCGTGGCATCCAAAGGATCGCGGGAACGGTGATCGGACTAGTGCTGATGGCTGGCATTCTCTGGCTCAACCCGGCACCTTGGGCCATGGTGCTGGTCATTGCCGCGTGCCAGTTCGGGGCGGAGATGTTCATCGCGCGCCAGTATCTGGTGGCGCAGGTCTTCGTGACGCCGCTGGCCTTGATCGCGACGCTGTTGGCGGCGCCGGTGGATCCTGCTTTGCTGCTGCGTGACCGCATCGTCGAGACTGTCATCGGCGCCGTCGTCGGAGTTGCGGTAGTAGTGGCTCCGGCTGTTTGGCGCCGCCTGCGGGCAAGCGGTCCGGGCGATTAAGCTCTGAAGCGTCGAGGGTGGTCAGCAGCGCCTGAGCAAATCACCTAGGATCAATTGTTTAGACAAGCGAGATACATGTCTATCAAAGGACTGGTGATGAGTGACAAAAGTGAACGCCAGGGCTATTGGTACGGGCTGGAGAGTCGCAAGCAGATGGGTGCCGTGGACGTGCTGAATGCACTCAGGGACTACCGTTCAGCCGAAGCTGACATGCGGCGGCGAACCCAGGCTTCCATGGGGATGGGTGAAACGGACCTCATGGCGCTCCGCTACTTGCTGGAAGCCGAGCGTGCGGGCCGGGACGTGGGCCCCAAGGAGCTGACGGTCCGCTTGGGAATGACCTCCGCTTCCATGACCTCGCTGGTGGATCGGCTGGTCAGGTCGGGCTATGTCACCAGGGAGCCGCACCCCAGTGATCGGCGAGCAATCATTCTACGGCCAACTCCAGGATCGGACCAGGAGGTCCGCAACACGTTGGGAGATATGCATGCCCGCATGATGGAGGTGGCGAGCACCCTTAATGCGCGGGATTCTGCGGTAGTGGTGGACTTTCTCAGGCGTATGCGTGGGGCGATTGACGGCATCGCCATCTAACCTCGACTGGACTTAAGTAGTAAGTACACATATAACTAGATAGCCAAGCTACTTACTAGGGAATGTGTGGGAGAGAACGATGACAGTCGCGCTGCGTGAACCAAGCTCCACACCAGTGGCTGACAACACCGTGGACATGTTCACGGAACAGGCTATCCCCCAGGGACCCGTGCACTGCGGTTCCCATATGGCAATCTCCGCCGGGCCATCCTACGACTCCATGCAGTGGGTCTCGGTCGAGCCGATCTGGCCGGAGTGGGCCTGCGGTTGCGGCTTTCGGATGGATATTGACTCCCTGGACCCCGTGAGCGGTGTCTGGATTGCGGCCCTCCGCCGCCAGAGCCTGCAGCATGAACTGGCGGTTGCCCAGAACACCCTCGAGCTGACGTTCAAAAAGGCGGTCGACGCCGGTGTCGATCCTCGCGCTCTGGCCAACGTGACCGGAGTGCCTGCCACCGAAATCGAAGCCCTCCTTCAGTGACGCTCCTTGACCGGGCGGCCGTCCGCGCTGATCGCGGGGCCGCTGGAATCGGTCGGCAGATGGCCCGAGCCGATCGCAGGACAACAAGTGCCGGCGCTGTGCTCCCTGAGGTGGTGCTTGGAGGACGCTACCGACTCGGCGCCCAGCTTGGCGGAGGTTCGGAAGCGTATGTCAACGAGGCCTGGGACCTGCTATCAGACAAGCCGGTAGCGGTGAAAATTTTCAGGTCAACGGACTCCATGGACAATGCCCCTTTTCGGCGGGAGCTGGAAATCCATGGACGGTTGCGGCACAAGAATATCGTCAGGGTCCTCGACTCCGGAAACATGGAAGGCGATAAAACCGTCGGCAGCCAGGAAAGCCGCAACTTCGTGGTGATGGAGCTGGTAGATGGCAAGGACCTGCGAGGATTCCTGCAGGAAAATCCCGCTTCTCCTGAGCAAACGGCAGCCTGGATGACCGATATCGCCCGCGCCTTGGCACACGTTCATCGCAGGGGAATTGTCCATAACGACATCAAGCCCGGCAACATCCTGATCGACTTCGCGTCGGACCCTGGTCTTGGAGTCGCGAAACTGGCGGACTTCGGAATTGCACTCAACGGACGTCACGCGGCGCCCAACTCTTCCTCGGGCACACCGCACTATCTCAGCCCCGAAGAGGTGTGCGGCGGAACGTCCACAACCGCCAGCGACATCTACTCGCTGGGCCTGGTTGCACTCGAATGCCTGACCGGAACCAAAGCGTTCCCAGGCCCTCCCCTCGAGTCCATGGTGGCAAGGACTCTGGGGGAACCTCGAATTCCCGGCACGGTGCGGCGGCGCTGGTCCATGGTGCTTCATGCCATGACAGACCCCGATCCTGCCGGCAGGCCGTCTGCCAGCCACGCCGTCGGTATGCTCCGACGGCTCAACTGGTAGCCAACAATCAGGCCGATAGCGGCATGCGTCCTTATGCCGAACTGGGGCCTCCTTATGAAAGAGAGAACGAAAAATGGGAATCATCGGTTGGATTGTTTTGGGTTTGATTGCCGGCGCCATCGCAAAGGCCATTAAGCCCGGCAAGCAGGGTGGCGGCTGGATCGCCACGATCCTCCTCGGCATCGTGGGTGCCGTGCTTGGCGGTTGGATCGGCAGCGCTCTCTTCAATGTGGGTATCAACGAGTTCTGGTCGCTGTCCACGTGGCTGCTCGCGATCGGCGGCGCGCTGCTGGTCCTCATCATTTGGGGACTGGTCACGCGCAAGAAGGCCTAACTGCCTGAACGCCAAGAGGCCCCGACGCTGCTGCAGGTTCTGCAGGGTCGGGGCCTCTTTGCTGTGTTCCAGCGTTATCCGGCGGAGTAGCCGAGTGCCAGAAGCAGGGCGGCAGTGATGGAGGCGTAGGGCCCGAGTAGGCCCGTTCGACGTCCTTCAGCCTAGATCCGGGTTCCTGCCGCAGGGTCACCTCATTAGGGTGAGTGATGGGCGTTCTCCGAGGCCACGGCTACGGTAGGTATCCGGTCTTGTAGGCTGCTGCAACAGCGTCATGCCGTGAACCGGCTCCCAGCTTCGAATAAATAAGGCGAATGTGAGTCTTCACAGTGTTCACGGAAAGGTGGAGTTCCGCTGCCATCTGTTCCTGCGATAAATGGGACGGCAGAAGCGTGAGGACCTCACGTTCCCTCGGAGTCAAGGACTGCGCTCGCCGGGCGTCAGCCGGTGGGTGCAAAGCAAGCAGTCGTTGGGCTAGTGCCTCTTGGGGGCCGAAGGTACCAACCCTTTCCACCAAGAGGTCAATGACCTCTTGGGGAGCGATTGCCAACGGCCGCAGGACGTCCAATTCGTCGGCTATATGCAGGGCTTCCTCCAGGAGTTTGCCGGCCAGCGTCCTCCGTCCCGTCCGGATGGCCATGAAACATTCCAAGACGTTCACGTGTAGCCGGGTCCATTCCAGCACTGGCTTCACCGCGCCGGTGTGGAGTGGCCGCAGGCGGTCGACGGCTGCGTCGAAGCGGCTGATCCCCGCTGGTCCCTGAGCGCGCAAGAGGCAAAGCTCCCCCGTGCCCTGAATCCGATCCTCGGCCCATTCCAGGACCTCACGGCCATGGTCGGAGTGGCCCAGCGCCAGCGCGGCCGTGTGCTCAATGACGGATATGCAAGCAGCTAGTGGCTGTGCAAAGAGGTGGTCCTTGCCGATGCGCAGCCTGGCTTGGCGCATGCCCTCGAGGGCGTTCCGCCTGTCTCCTGAATCCATGTGGGCGCAAGCGGTGACTATTTCCAAGGTGGCACGCATGGCAGATCCGGCTCCCTTGGAGGAAGACCCGAGTTGTCCGAGTTCGGAAATGCCCGTTGCGGCGAACTGCAGGGCTTCGACCGGTTCAGCGCGGAGAAGAGCCGCCGACGCGTGCATGAGGGCTCCAACCGATCTTCCGGCTCCCGCTGTCCACGCTTGCATCGGAAGCTTGTCCTCCGCGAGCTGCAGGAAGCCACTGGCACGGCGTAACTGGCCTTGCAACGAGTGGGTGGCCGCGAGTTTGAGGTAGATCTTGCCCGTGAGGTAGGCGTTACCGGTCTCAGTGGCGTCGATCAGGGCTGCGGCAGCCTCGTTCTCCGCCGTTCCATATTTCCCCTCCACCAGAGCGGCAGTGACTTTAACCATCCTCGCCTCGATGCGGATACCGCTTTGCCTCGAGAAACGTAGGGCAGCGTAGTCCGCCGTGGCCTGCGGGTCCTGGTCCTCCCACCCATCGCTGAACCAGGAAAGGCGTGCTCTTGCCAACGCCTGCAATTCGCGGAGTTCGGGAGGTGAATCTTCGGCCTGGTTTCGATTGGCTGCGACCATGTAGCGGGTGGCGGTGGTGGGCTGACGGCTTTCCACGTGGGCCAGGGCGGCAACCACGCAGAGCTTCTGGCTTCCGGCGAAGGCTGTATCAGGCAAGACCGCAATCGCACGGCGGACCTGCAAAACTTCCCCGGATCCCAGGAGAGCTGCGCCGTGCTTTTCAAGAACTCCAACGATCAGGCCGACGTCCGTGGAGTCCATGGCATGCCTAAGCGCCGCTTCGGGTTCGCGGGCATGTTCATGCCACTGCGCAGCTATCCGGTTGTAGCTGAGCAGCGCGTCGGGCTCCTTGCGGGCCAGTTCGGCCCTGAAGAACGCCCGGATCATGGGATGGACCACGAAGACTTTCCGTCCGCTGCCTGCCGACTCCACAAGATCACGGTCATCCGCCAAGCTTGTGAGGATGCCTCCGGCATACCGATGACCAGCCAAGGTGTTGGCTTGGGCTGCGACTACTACGCGGCACACGCTGGTACTGGAAAGGACTTGCCGTTCCTCATCGGAAAGCGTGCGGAAGATCTGGTGGTTCAAGTAGTCGGAGAGCTCCCGGCTGTTGGCCGCGAGGTCTCCCAACGGGGCATCGGGATCCGCGGCTTCGCGCAGGTAACGCAAGGCCAGGACCACACACGCCGGCCAGCCAGCGGTCTGCCTGAACAGCTCGCGCAGTTGATGCATCCCCATCAGGGTGGTTGTCTTTGCTGCGAGTACGTTGGTGTCGTCCAGAGTGAAGGCGAGATCTTTCGCGCGTAGTTCCACGATGCGTCCGCCGAGACGAAACGGACCGGGGTCCACCGCAATGTTGTCCCGGTACGCCAACGCCAGCTGAATGGTGAGGCCGGCTTGGTTTAGCAGCGCCGGAATCCAGCGGTCCCGTTCATCCCGGGCGAAGCCGTCCACTCCGTCGATGACCAGGCGAACAGTGGAGCCGATAGCGATCAGCTCCTGGGCCAGATCTCCAAGGACGTCCACTGCATTGTCTTCGTCTCCGGAAAATTGCCTGAGTGCACCGGGCGGGATGGCCGGGCAGTGCCTGAGCGCCTGCAATATCGCGGGCCACAGCGCTTCCCTGTTGTGTTGGTTGGGGCTGGCCCACGCCACTTTGTGGGCCTGACTCTCCAGCCACTGGCTCAAGAGCACTGTTTTTCCGTACCCGGCGGGGGCGCAGATGAGGACGGTGTCGGCCGTGCAATCGAGCTTGGCCATGAGACGGGATCGAGCCAATAGTGCCAAGGGCGGCCGGGGGACCACGGTTGGCTTCAGGCTCAAGAGGTCCGGGCGGGTACCACCTTGGTCGTCCACTCCTTCAGTGTAGGGGCGGGCCATCGAGGATTCACCCGGTAAAGGCGATCCGCGTGGCGGCCATAGGACGTAAGGATGAACATGGCGGCCGTGAGACGCTTGGACGAGGCCCGGGAGAGGGGTTTCACCGTGCAGGCTTTTAAGGACATCATGAGTGCTGCGGATTCGGGGTGGGTCTACCCGCTCGGAGCGATCTTCGTGGCTTTGTCGGCCCTCTTCCCTCCGATTCCCACTACCTCCTTGTTCGTGGCGTTGGGTGCTCTTTCCGCCACAGATAATCTTCCGAACGGGTTCCTGTTGGTGGTGGCTATGCTGGCCGGTGCCGTGGGGGGAGACCTCGGCGCCTATGAGCTGGTTCGGCGTCGGGATATGGCCAATTGGAAGCTACTCCGTGGTCCGCGCGCGGAGAAGGCTTTGCACGCCTCCCGGGAGCGCCTGGCCAAGCACGCGGCCTCGTGGGTCCTGACGTCCAGGTTCGTTCCCATGGGACGGCTGACCATGAACGTGGCCAGTGCCATCACACCGGTTCCACGAGGCAGGTTCATCCTTTACTCGCTTGCTGCCGGCATTTTGTGGTCTGTGTACTCCGTTGGCATTGGCGCCCTCTCCGGTCTCTTGCCTGGGTTGTCCACCGAGTTCGCAGTGGTCATCGCCATAGCCTTCTCGCTGCTGCTGGGCCGGGCAATCAGTGCCGGAGTGACGTGGTATCTGCAGTTGGATGACTGACTTAATCCAGCTGCGCCATTGGACGGATGGCCCGCTACTGAAGTGATGAAGTCAGGCGGGCCAGGTTATCCAATGGCAACAGGGTTTCGGACTCGCTGTACCAGTCAGTGACAAACACTGCATCGAGCTCCCGCACCACTGGGCCTTCCAAACGCACCATCAATTCGTGCCATTGAAGGCCCCGCCTCATGTTGCTTTTCTTGTTGTAGGAAGCGTCGATCAGGTTTTGTGAACCCGTGTAGCCCACACT
>NZ_JAPSHI010000007.1:167312-171372 GCF_031180005.1 Paenarthrobacter sp.
CGAGCTCCCGCACCACTGGGCCTTCCAAACGCACCATCAATTCGTGCCATTGAAGGCCCCGCCTCATGTTGCTTTTCTTGTTGTAGGAAGCGTCGATCAGGTTTTGTGAACCCGTGTAGCCCACACTGCCGTCCACCGCCATCAGCTTGCGGTGGTTACGCAGGTCCGGGCGCTGCCATTGTCCTTTGAAGGGGCGCAGCGGGAGCATGGCGTGCCATTCGGCGCCCATCTCATCAAAAGCGCGCAGCATGTCCCGCTGCGTAGGGTCCCGGACCGCCGCCAAATGATCGAAAAGGACCCGGACTGCCACGCCGCGCCGGCATGCCCTTGCCATGGCATCGAAGAACGGAGCTGTGGTGGGATCCAGCGCGAGGATGTAGAACTCCACATGCACGTATTCCTTCGCGGCGTCGATGTCTGCGATCATGCGCGCGATGCAGCCTTTGTAGTCCTCCAGCAATTCGGCCCGGTTACCGCCCACCATGGGCAGCGCACCGAGCCTGAGGTTAAGTTCGACGGCGGACCGCAGCCAGGCGGGCCACTCCGCACTGTGGCTGACTGCTGAGAGGCCGTGCGTCCGCCCCAGCATGAGCTCATTGACGGTGCGCTGCTTTTCGCGCCTGGCTTTGGGAAGCTTGCCACGGCCTACCAGCAGGAATGCCACCATTCCCAGATAGGGGATGAAGATGATTGCCAATACCCAGGCAATGGCAGACGACGGCCGTCTGTTGGCCGAGACCATCACTGCCGCTATGGATCCGAGCACGATGTGGAGCGCCAACAAGACCAAGGTGAGCGCATCGGCGTCGTGCAGTAGTCCTTGCATGCCGCTACTTGGCGTTCTGCTGCGGTATGACTACTTTTTTGATGATCAGCAGGATCGAGGCCGTGGTGGGGCACGCTATCAGCGCCCCCAACAGCCCCAGGAGCGTCCCGCCCACCATCGCGCCGATGAGGACCAGGGAACCGGGAATGCTGATCGCTTTCCCCACCACCCGGGGCGTCAGTACGTAGGCCTCCACTTGCATATAGGCGAGCATGACAAGGAAAACCACCAGTGCCGTTGCCGGAGAAGTGAAAAGCGAGACCACTGTAATGATTGTTGTGCTGATCGCACTACCCACCAACGGTATAAGCGTGATGGGGAAAGCCAGGACGGCTAACACCGCCGCGTACCGGACGCCGGCAACTGACAGGACAATGAACGTGAAGATGGCGTTTAGCAGGGCAAGAATTGACATGCCGCTCAGGTATTTGCCCACGGAAGCAATAATTGTCTCGGAAATATCCGCGAACGATTCCCTGCGGGAAGCCGGAACCAGTGCATAAAGGCTTGACTTCATGACCTCGTGCCCGGCCACGAAGTAGAGCGTCAGGACTACTACGAAGATCACGGCGAAGGTGCCGTTCACCACGTTGTAGCCAACTTGGACGGCGCCGCCGCCGATTGCCAGCCACACATTTGGATCCGCGGCGGAGGTCTCCAGCCATTCCAGTAGGGGGGTCAGTGCTCCGCCCAGCGATCCGTTGAAGTTCCGGAACCATTCTTGTTCGCCCACCGCCTCGAAACTGGACGGAAGCAACCGAACCAGCGCAGCGCCTTCCTCTACCAGGATCGGCACAATGAAGCGGATGAGCACCGCGACTACTACCAGGAAGCCAACCGCCACCGCAAGGACTGCGCCACTGCGGGAGAGTTTCCAGCGCTCCAGCCAACGAACCAGGGGATAGAGTCCCAGGGAGATAAACAGCGCCGCAAAGATCAAGGTCAGCGAATACCGCAGCGTGATGACTGCGGACCCCAATGCCAGGGCAACCAGTACACCGAGCGCCGCGATGAGGCCGAAGCGAAACGGTCCGCCTTCCAACAGGGGGAATGCCTTCAATCGCGTCATGCGGTCCCTTTCGGCCGTACGGGAATGGCGGACCGTGACCCGGATCAGGCCAAAGCGATCTCCTTCAGGCGAGCGTTCTCGGCCTCGTTGATATCTCCAGCAGCAAGCAGGGCTTTGGCCGCTTCGATCTGCTGGGTGGGTGTTGGGGCTCCGGCGACTTCGCGGATGTAGTTCTCGGCCTCTTCAACTGATTCCCTAACTCGCATTTCGCTACGCAGGGCCATCCCCTTTCCGCGCATGATCACGTAGATCAAGGCTGAGATAAAAGGGGCCACAAATAGGCATAGGATCCATAATGCTTTTACTCCGCCGCCGAGGGCTTTATCGCGGAGGAGATCGGAAATGATCTGAAAGAGGAGTATCAAGTAAGCAATAAAGAAAAAAGTAACAATGATGCTCCACAATGATTCCAAAAAGCTCATGGTGTCTTTCCCATCGTTCATTTCGGCCCGGGGCCGGACCGCCGTCATCCGGCAAGGGAACTGATCCCCCGGCAGGACCACAACACCATTCTCGATTCGCCCCACGCCGAACTGTGCGTGCCTTTAGCGGATCGGCAACTATTGGGCAGAAAGATCACCCACTACGGGTGAGTGCGGGCGTTAGGGCGCGACGACGGGTGGCCGGCAGGCGATGGTTGGTCATGACACGGCCGTGTACCTGCCCCTCGGTCACAAATCTCCCGTAGCACGGCGGCTGCAGACGATCTCCGAGGGTCGGTTACGCTGCTCAAAGCCACACCACTCCGCACGCATAGGGCACCAATGACGCACTCTTTTGCAGCTGACCACGCCACCCCGCAGCCGGGAACTTCGTCGGAACCTTCTCTCCAACACAGCAAGGAACGCAGCGCTGCAGGCACTGCCGTGGGAGCCTTCGGAATGGTGGCAGTCGTCGGTGCATTCGCATTTCTCGTCCACGTGTTGGCGCAACATTCGCCGCGGATTAGTCCCGGCTACGCGGGCTGGCCGCATGACGCCGTTGACACCCCGTTGGCCGCACTGCGGTGGTTCCTCGGCGACATGACCGAGCCACTGTTCTGCAAGTCCGATCTAGCAGCGCTGGGACTGCTCACAGGCTCGGTGGTCGCGTGGTGGGCTTGCCGGCGAGGTGCGACGTGGGCAGGCTCGCTCAGCTATGGGACCGGCCTTTGGCCTTGGGTTCTAGTGTCCGCGTCGCTGAGTTTGATGCTTTCCAACCTGGTGTTCGGATGGACGCTCGACGCCGGATGGCAGCCAACGTTCGTGCCTTTTGTTTGCGTCGCGCCCGCCTTGGTCCTTATGTACGGGGCTGGGTGGCGGACCTGTGTCACCGGGGCGGTCCTGGGGGCAGCGACCACCACACCTTTGGCGTTGTTGTTCATACCTACCATCTCGGAACCGCTTGGCCTGCCTGCCGTGGTTGGGAGCGTGCTGGCGATGTCGGTGGGTGCAGTCATTTCGTTCCTGATCGCCCGGCGGATGCCGTGGCTTGTCCTTCGGGAGTCTCGAGCTGCGACGCAACCGGAGCTGCCGCCGTCGAGCCTTAACCGGAACTTCCTCGGCGACGCCGGTTGGGCCGCGCGCAGGGTGCTGAAGGACTTCACTGAAACGTACTTTTTCGCCAACGAGCTCGCTGCCGCCTGTTTGATCCTGGCTGCGGCGGCCGCTTTTGTCCTGAATCCGGTGCTTCCTTCGTACGGGACGGGCCTGCTGCCGCACATCCTTTTTGCGCAAGCGTTGACCTCGGCCATCGGCGTCACGCTGTGGCGGGGCTGGTACCGCGACGGCGGGTGGGCGGCCACCTACGCGTCCGTGGTGTCGGTTGCTCCTGCGGCAGTCCTCGCGTCTGGCGGCTCCTGGACGGGAATGGTGGGCGGCGCCGTGCTGGGGGCGGTCCTCGCCCCGCCGCTGGCCAGGGCCATTTCCGCGCGGCTGCCGGCAGGGTTCCATTCGGTGATCGGCAACACAGCGGCCATGGCAGTCTCGACGGCGGTTGCCTTGCCGGTGCTTGGGCTGCTGCCCTAGTTTCCGAAAGTCTTGATGATTTCCTGAGGAAGTGTTGACCGAACACAGGATTTGTTCTTGATCCGGGCCCGGCACAGTAGTTCTTGTCAGCCAGAGAGGCTGGAAATGAACGGCCGGCCGGACCCACGGTGGCCTCCCGAAAGGACCATACTCAGATGG
>NZ_JAPSHI010000029.1:0-43565 GCF_031180005.1 Paenarthrobacter sp.
GTTTGGAGGCTGTGCAGGCTAAGGCTAGGGAGTTGGATGGTACGCAGTCCACGGTGACGATCACGACGGTTGAGCGGATCCAAAGGAACTACGAATCTTCTAATGGCGCGGGCGCTGTTGGGGGTCAACAGCAAATTGCTGGTGGCGCTTCTGGTGGTCGTGTTGCTGACATTCTGGGTTTTTGGGGTGGCGGCAGGTTGCCGTATGCGCGCCCGTCTGACATGACGAAGGACAACCTGATTGGTTACGTGAACGGTGGTAGGCCGATTGCGTTGCAGGGTCAGGAGTGGGTGACGAATGGTAAGCGCAGCGACGAGTATGACACTGAGCTTCAAATGATCCACAACGGTACGTTGCCGAAGTTCAAGGAGTATTCGGCCCAGTCGCTTGGCTATGCGCCGGCTGCTGTTGGCGGTTCTTCTGGTCCCGTGCAGATGACGGGAACTCTGGTCATGGATTCAGGTCAGGTGTTGGGGACGTTCCGGGGTATCGCTACTGATGTGTCTCGTTCGGAGATTGGCGCTGCTGATTCGGCTTCTAGGTTCACAAGGACGGGTGGTCGGTGATGGCTGTTGCTGTTGTGGTTGAGCCGTTGTTGTCAGCGCCGTGTGACCGGGCTGGGATCACTATTACTGGTCTGGGGATTGGGGCCTCGGTTGTGTCGGTGTGGCGTACTGCGGATGGGGAGCGTGCGCCTGTCCGTGGTTACCGCCGCGTGGCAATGAATGATGCTGCGTATGTGGTGGATTTTGATGCGCCGTTGGGTCGTCCGGTGTCGTATGAGGTTGAGGTTGTTTCTGGTCCGGGTGGTGCGTCTCGTACTGTTTCGGATCCGGTGACGATTGATTCTGTGGCTGGTGTGTTGATGGATCCTTTGGTTCCTCAGACTGCTGTGCCTGTGGTTGGTGCGCGTGATAGTGACGGCGCCGTCTATTTGAAGTCGCCTGCGTTGTCTCAGTTGGAGTATCGGGCTGAGGTGTCGATTTTTAATGTGATGGGTTCGGATAAGCCGTTGGCGTTGTTTGGGCAGCGGATGGCTGAGTCTGGTTTGGATACTTCGTTGGCTACTCGTTCGGCTGAGGAAAACGCGCGGCTCAAGAAACTACTCCGCTCGACTGGGCAGTTGTTGTTCAAGCCGTTGCCGTCGTGGGGTGAGTTCGAGTTGAACGGGACGTTGTTCCTGGCTAATGCTTCGGCTAAGCAGTTGCCTATTGATGTGTCGTGGGGTGGTGAGTTGACGTGGTGGGATTTGCAGTCTGATGTGGTTGCTGCTCCGACGATCCGTGTTTTGACGGCTGAGTTCACGTATGGCGATGTGGCTTTGTTGTTTTCGACGTATCAGGCGAAACAGGACGCAGTGGTGGCTGCGGCTGCTGCTGCGGGTGAGTCGCCAACGTATTTGTTTGATTTGAAACGTCCGCTTGGGTGATTTCTGCCGCGAGCCGCAAGAGGCCCGGAAACTTTGCCCTGCATTCTGGGCAACTCAGAATGTGCGGCGCGTCGTTCACGAGGTCAAAGGGATCACTCATCTTCACGTGATCGCCCACAACGGGCCATGTAACGTACCAGCCTGTTGCCGCCTGCTCAGCCGCGTAACTCGCAGCAAGGTAAGCGTCTAGTTCGCGTTTCATGGTGCGTTTCTTGATCGCGTAGACGCGTAGTTTTCGGGCCGTGCGAGTGCTGATCATTCCCCAATTTTAACAGTTGGCTTGCCAATTTAATAGGAGTCCCCGTGCGTCTGATTGATGAGTTGTCGTTGGATGCGTTGGAGGGTTCTAGGCCTGCTGATTCGTTGACGGTTTGGGCTTGGCGTGGTGACAGTCTTGTGGTTGCTGAGCCGTTGGAAGTTATCGACTGGTCATTCTCTGACATCGCCGCCGAAAACCGAAAGGTCGCTCAGGAAGTCAGCCTTACGGTTGCGGATCCTGATGGCACGTTGGGTGCGTGGCGGTTGGATGACCCGTTGGCTGTGACCGGTGCTAGGTTGCAGATCATTTACCGTGTGGGTGGTGCGGGTGCAGTGAACTATGGCATGTACCGGCTCACGTCGAACGAGCCTGATGAGGTTACCGAGTTCCGTGTGATTGACGAGTACGGGTATGTGGAACCTGATGGGCCGTTGGAGCCTCATAAGCGTTGGAAGTCTGTGACCCGTAGTGTGGTGAAGCTTGAGGCTGTTGACCTGACTGTTGAGCCGGATCGTGACCGGTTTGAGGCTCCTGAGTCTCCGAAGATGGGCGCGACTGTCCTGTCTGAGGTGAAGCGGCTGTTGAACCCGTATTTCCCTGTGGTGGTTGATCCTGGCGTTCCTGACATTGGGGTTTCAAGGCAGCTTGTGTTTGATCGTGAGCGTCTTGAGGCTGTGCAGGATTTACTGGGCCGTGTGTCTGCCCGGTACAGGATGGGCGGCGATGGTGAGTGTCATTTGTACCCTCGCGCAACAAACCCTGTGTGGCGTGTTGGCCCGTCTGAGGGTCTTGTCAGGGTGCAGCGTAAGCAGTCGTTTGATGGGTTGTATAACCGTTGGGTTGTTGAGGGTAAGGAAGAGGGCAGCGGGAATCCTGTTCGTTCTTCGGTGAGTATTGATTCTGGGCCGTTGAAGTATGGTGGCCCGCATGGTCGTGTGCCGTTCTTCTATTCGTCCGAGATGATCACTAGTACGGCTGCGGCTGTGTTGTATGCGATTGAGTTGCGTGCACAGTTCATTGCGTCGTTGGCTTTGGAGTTGTCGGTTGAGTGTGTGCCGCGTCCTGAGTTGCAGGCTGGTGACCGTATCGAGGTTGGTTGCCCGTTCGATGGCAGGCTTGCGTGGATACCGGGCGAAATCACTTCCATCAAACGTGCCGGCACAACAGTCCCAGGCTCAACCAGTCTGACCGTGGCGTGTGCTTACGGTGACGTGATCGCCGCACTCGAACGCACCGACTGGGCCAAACACCTTACCGGCGAACTACCGCCACTCACTTGGGACCGGATGCCCTCAACCTGGGGCGCCGGTCCTTCCATGTCTTGGGATGATTTGCCGTAGGAGGCGCACGTGGCTTTGGATAGTACGCTCGCGTCGATCCCTGCTGATGGTTTTTCGTTGAAGCTGGGTACGGCTTGGTATGACGGTTCGCGTTGGTGGGCTGTGGTTGGTGGTAACCCTTTGGGCGCTCGTTGGGCTGACCCTACCCAGGCTGTGCAGGGCATGAATGTTTTGGTGGGGATTATTAATGAGGGCCGTGGTCAGTCTTCGGCGGTTGTTCTTTCTGGTGTTACTGAGCAGCCCCGCCCGTCTAGTGGGCAGATCACGGCTGTCGGTGTTGATGAACTCTTGTTTGCTGGGGATGATGGCGGGGTTTACGCGACTAAGCGTTACCTTGGCGCGGTGTCGGATTATGCGGTTCTGGATCCGGTGCAACTGATTTGGACGATGGGTAACCCGACTGTGTTGGGGATCATCGGTGAGGTTGCTGTGCCACCGCCTGCGCCGCCTCCCCCACCACCGCCTGTGATCAGCACTGGTACTGAGGTGTTGACGGCTACGGCTTCGGACACGTTTGGTGTTGGTGGTTGGGGTCGTTGGGCTGGTGGCGGCGAGAAGGTTTATTCGGGTTCGTATGGCGGTTACACGCTTACGGGCTCGTTTTTTTATGGTGCGCCGCGTCCGGCGTTGCAGGGGAAGACGGTGACGGCGATTCGTTTCCGTGTTCCGCAGCGGTTGGCTGTTGGTAACTACAACTCCGCGGCGACGATCCATTTGTATGCGCATACGTCGCAGGCCCGCCCCGGTGGTGACGTTGCCCGCGTCGCTGGCCCGTTCGACATCTCGGTTACCGCTGGTCAAGGCCCGTCATGGGTGAACATCTCTTCCGCCCATCCCGACTTTGTTGGTATTGCGAACACCCTTGCCGCTGGTGGCGGTATTAGTTTCGCGGGCGACCCATACACCGGCTGGACAAGCCGACTCACAGACCCACTCGCTGGGCAAATCGAACTTGATTGGAGCGCCTAGTGCAGACCTTGCCTAACGGTGTAGAAGTCCCCACAAACAGTGACCCGTACAACCTGACTGATGATTTGGCGAACGCGTTCAACGACGTTCCCGGCGCGGTGCGGGTGTCATCTGAGGCTCAGCGTAACGCGTTGCCGAAGTACACGGGTTTGCGTGTTCAACGCCTGGACCTTGAAGGGCACCCGTTCGACATTTGGGATGGCACTGTGTGGCTGCCTAAAGCCCCCGTGGCGTTGTCGTTTAGTGGTAATTACCGGCAGGCGGGTACGTGGTTCCTTGACGCTCTCAGGCCCGCGTCGGTGTCACGTATCGGCAGGCGCGTTTCACTGTCGGGTGCTCTTGCGAACAACGTACCCATCACATACCTCGCTAACACTGAGTATGTTTTGGCGACGTTCCCCGTTGAATACGCGCCGAAGACTTACAGCGAACCGTTCGTGATCCTCACCAACGCATACCAAGTCAACGTGTGGGTCACCCCGGCAGGGCAAATCAAAATCTACTTCCTCGTCAACGTCCCAACCCAGTCCGTTGGTGCGCTCGTGTTCCCGCTCTCAATGATGTCCTGGAACTCCTGACCTAAGCGTGTGGCCCCCAGCTCATCACAGCAAGGGGCCACACTTCCCACACGTCTCAAGCCTATGAAGGAGGCTCGCCCGGATGGGTGACACAAACTCTACGCCCATTGGGGGGCCACCCGTGAAAGCCAGTTCTTATAGACGTGTCGTGATTGGCAGGAATATCACGTTGACTTCTGGGGCGGTGTACGCCCTAAGCCGCGCCTTGTACTATGCGACGGTTGCGCCTGAGTCGTTGTCTGAGGCGCAGAACATCATCACCACTGACGGGCGCCTGTTGGGTGCTTGGGCTGCGGTGTGGGGCATGACCGCTGTTCTCTGTGTGGCTGACATGATCAACCGGCACACCCGCTACGGGCTGTCTGCTGTTGTTGGTTTGGCCCTGTCATGGGGCCTCGGTTACGCGATCATGTGGGGCGTCACAGGATTCACCCAATTCACCTTAATTTCCGCCGCGATTGGTTGGCTCACCCCAGCCGGCCTCGTGTTCGGGTTCCTCATCAAAGTCACCGCACTCCAAGACATGCTCAGGCAGAAACCGGCAGTGTCGAATGGGTGACATTAACTGGGCGGTCGCGTCCCCCTGGATCGTCGGCGTGATCGGTCTTGCTGGTATGTGGTTGACCGCGAAGATCCAGCACAAGGGCCGTCCCGAGAACGCTTTGATTGATCAGCTCCAAGAGGAAATGACTGCGATGCGTGGTGACATTTCGGCTCTTAAGACTGAGCAGAACAAGGCTCGTCGCCGCGAGATGATCCGCGATAACTACATCAACCGCCTACGTGATCACATCAACGCCGGTAATCCGCCGCCGCCCCCCGAATGGCCCGAAGGCCTCTACGACTAGGAGTCATCATGAGATGGCCTGTTGATGCGCCTGTTTCTCAGGCGTTTGGTTCTAACCCGACGAACAATATACGTCCGGGAAGTGTTGATTATTGGATCATTCAGCAGTTCGGTAATTATCAGCCGAACGGGCATACGGGTGTTGATTTCCCTGTGCGGGTTGGTACGCCTGTTGGTGCGGCTGCTTCTGGCACTGTGCTGCATGAGGGTTGGATGGGCGGCACGTATGCGGATAACCCGTGGTGGATCGCCCCCGCGTTCGCTGGTATTTGCGTGGTCATTGATCACGGATCGTTCATCGGCATCTACGGGCACATGTCCAGCACCTCAGTGAACGTAGGCGACTACGTTACCGAGGGCGAAGTAATCGGCCTGTCAGGTAACACGGGCGGATCAACCGGCCCGCACCTTCACTTCGAGGTTCTGCCTGATGGGTGGGACTTCAACAACGGCATGTTTGGCCGCGTCAATCCTGCCCAGTTCATTTCAGCCGGCGCCTCGATGGGGCCATCCGGAAACACCACCCCCGCACCTAAACCTGACCCCGTGGAAGAAGACGACATGTTCAACGACGATGACCGCAAGCTGCTCAAGGCTGTGAAAGAAGCTCTCATTGATGGGGGCAAGTCCATGCTGTACGGAGCTTCCATCCAGAAGCTCATTGACGACATCCCCCGCAGGACTGCGTTCTTCCCGGTGATCCGTGATGGTGAGAAGGTCGCCTGGATTCAGGACACCGCTAATGGTGTGACGATGCTTGAGGATTTGCAGGACAAGGTTCTGCCGGCGATGGCTGAGGCGTTGAAGCTTGACCCGGATGCTGTGCGTGCGGCGTTTGAGGAAGCTGTGAAGGGTTCGAAACTGACTGTGACTATCGGCGGTGAGGATAACTGATGCTGTCCGCTGAGTTTTGGTTGGCTGCTGGTGAGCGTGCGGTTAAGACGTTCGCTCAGGTTCTTCTGGGGTTCATGACGACTGGGGCTATTGGGATCACGCATTTGCCGTGGCCTGAGATGTTGTCTGTTGCTGCTACGGCCGCGTTGGCTTCGGTGCTGACTTCGGTGGTGTCTGGTTACAGGGATGGTAACCCGTCAGCTACGAACGTTGAGACGACTGACACGCCGGGTCGGCACGTAGCCTAATCCCACCCCCTTTCGTGGCAGGACCATACCAGCAACGGTATGGTTCTGCCCTTTTGTTTTAGGAGGCCCGTGTGGCTGAAACCACCCCGTTGGGGTTCGTCAAACCGTCCGGGTCTGACCTGTTCAAACAAGGCGACAACGCCATCAGCACCAACGCGCAAAAGGACGAAGACCTGCACGCGGCTACGTTGGGGCGTCTTGGTGTGGCTGAGGCGAAGATAAACGCCGGAGCTGGAGGCGTGGGTCTCTCAGAAGATCCCCTTTCGCCGGGGCTGTATTACTTCGCCGGCCCCACGTTCGCCGCTGACCCTGTTAATCCTGGCCTCTACCTGATCGGAACCTAAACAAATGGTGAACCGCCTTGTTTCTGTTGGTGATGACTTCACCATCCCGCCCGCCGTCAAAGTCGCTGACGCTAACCTCCCCGCACGCCTCGCAGATGCGGCACTTAATGCCACTATTGCCGGGGCCATTGAGGCCGAATCGACTGGCCCTGGCGGCACGATTGCGACGGCCATCCAGGATGCGATTGACGCGACCCCGGCCAAAGCGATCATCTCTCCGCTCTCGTCAGTCGAGACGCCGTCTGAAATCCTCGCCCGGTTCTTGGACTACAAGGGAAGCGGGTTCATCCGTGCCGCCATTGCGGGTGACTCTGTTGTAAACGATGGCGGAGACCCACCCCGAAAGATTTTGCAAAGGCTCGGAGAGCTCACCCCGACTGGCGTGGGAATGACTGACAAGCAGTGGTCAACATCTACCAACGCTTACGGCTCCAACATCGTTGTGAAGGCAGCGACCGCAACGCCATCAACGGGCGGAACGGTCCTGACTGATAACTTCAACCGGACGGCGGCTGAGCTTGTAGGCTCCACTACCTCTGCTGGGCAGGTCTGGGGTGGCACGGCTGGCTCTTGGTCCGCCAACGGAACCGTGGCCACTCCTGCTGGGGTAGGAGCGCTTTCGTTCAATGCCGGGAGCAAGGATGTCACCCTCACCGCTGCTGTCAGCCTCGTCACCACAAACACCGGGGCGCAGACACTTTTGCAGGTCTGCGCGTCCAGCACGGCCGCGTCGCTGGGTGACAACATGGTGTTTGCTCAGCTTGCTGTCAGCACGACAGGTGCGCCAAACTTTGGCGTTTACAAGCGAATCGGTGGCGTCAACACTCAGATCGGCTCCACAAGCTATGCCACAGGCCTGACAACCAACACGGCCACAGCTCAAAACGCCACGGTCAAGCTGCAGATCGCCATCCAGCAAGTCACCGCGACGATCACAGTCAACGGAACCGATACCGTCATCTCTGGCACCATTGCCGAAGGTGACGTGCCCCTGATCGGCATGATGTCAGGAGTCAAGGCTGGCGCCCCTGACGGGCGCATCAAACTGGACGACTTCATCATCGATACTCCGTTCACGCCTGGCACCACTAATGGGGTTGAATTCTGGAATGCGGCAGTGCCCGGCACAAGCATCGATTACCAGACGGCACGCGTGGCAACCATGTACCCGGCCGGAACCACGTTCGACTTCCTATTCATGTGCGGCGGCCACAACAACGGGACGCAGACAGCTGAGGACTTCATCGCGGACGTCGATGAGTTCGTGACAGCGTTCAAGGCGCTCCATCCGAACACGCCTATCATCATCAGCTCGGAGAATCCGCAGTTCGCTCCGTCGCTGACCATTGTGGCTCACGCTCGGCGGCAGGCAGCCCTCCGCGCTTATGCCATGGAGAACGGGCATGAATACTTGCCCGCCTTCGAAGCATTCTCCAACGAGGCCAACGGTGGCGTGGGGTACGTGCAGTCGGACGGCATCCACCCCACAGTGTCGGTGCCGACGATCAGTCTGAACTGGTCTGGCGCAACGCTGTGGGCCGCTGTTTGGTTGAACATCATCAATGCCCGCCGGCGTGTGGGAACGGTGGCGCCGATTACCGGCCTGCCCTAGCCGAGAGCGGAGATGACAGCGTCCACCCAGAGTTGCTGACCTGCAGCGTTTGGGTGGACGCCTGTCCCGTCTGCCATCAGCACCGTGTTGATGTCTTGTACGGAGTCGAACGCGGCACGCACGTCAATGAGCGGGACACCATTTCCGGCAGCCCAGACCTTGAGCGCAGCTTGATTATTGTTGGTCTGAAGAGTTCGCGGCTCACCAGCTGCGTTCTGCAGAATGGCGAGAGTCGGAACTTTGCCGCCCCACTGGGTGTTGACGGCATTCATGGTCGCAAACATGTTGGGACCTATCGCGGTAGGTGCCCCGTTGTGGCCAAAGCTGAGGATCACAAAGTCCGGCTTGGTGGGCTGCATAACCTTGATGCGCGTTGAAGGGTAGTCAGCCTTCGCGCCAGGCTGAGACGCGTTCCAGATCTCAATAGACCGGCCCGCAGCGCCCGGGTAGTAAGTCTGGTTCGGTGACCAATTCTCGGCATTCTGATCCCACAGATGGACGGTGACAGAAGCGAAGGACGCAAGGTGCTTGGCCCAAAGGTCAACCCATTCACCCTTCGCGTTGCCAGTCGAGTCACCGAGGACGCTGATTGTCACGGCAGGGTTTGTAGCAAGCGCGGCCTTGATCGTTGCAATATCGAATCCCACTGGGACCGGGGCCGCCGTTGGAGTTGCACTCGCTGCGGCGCTGACAGATGACCCAAGGGGCCTGTCCTTGTTGGCGTCGTAGTAGTCCTGAACTTGCTGCGAAACGGGTGGAGGCGTAGCTGCGCAACCAACTGAAAGAGCAAGAGCACCGGCCGTGATGGCAGCAGTGAGTAGGCGAGTAAATCGCAAGGGTCCCCCAAAGGCAAGTCAAACGGATTTGAGGTAATCATATGGCCTCGTGCGCGGACCTTATGCATCCACTCAAATCATTGCAAGTCAACCAACGCGAGCCAACCGCTCCTGCCTTGCTAGTTGTCCAGGGCTACCTCAGAATCACCCCAGCGGTGCGTCTGCCCGCAGAGAGGGCACCGTGAGCTGTTCCCCTCAAGCTGCGAACTGATAAAACTCTCCGGCACAGCCGTAATACCCGTCGGGAAGAACTTGTCAGTCACAGGGCAGCGGACAATGACATCAACAAGCTGATCCTCGAATTCCGTGCTATCTTCCATTGCTTTTCTCCATCGCAAGTAGTGGTTCCGAATGCTTCAGTCTAGGGGTCAGATAAAGACCGGTTACCTTCCCCTAGTATTTGTGACACAAGTAAGCCCCCACCCTTCGCGGGGTGGGGGCCTTTTGTTGTCTTAGTCCACAACCAGTTCGGGCATCTCACCCAACGCCTTGGCTGCGTGTTCGGCGCCGCGGAATCTACCGCAACATGCCCCAACATACCTAACTATCAAGTAGAATGGAAGAATAAAAGGAACCCCCGCGAAGCTGTAACTTCCGGGGGTAAGGTAACCACTAACACGGAGTGACTACATGACTAAGCGTACCTGCTCGACACCCAATTGCGCCAAGCCTCACTACGGGCGAGGCTGGTGCAAGTTCCACTATCAGCGCGCCTACAACAGCGGAACCCTCAGTTCGCAGCCTAGGACGCTAGCAAGGCCCACCGATTCACTAGATGCTCGTCTTCGAAATATAGGATGGACCATCACTGAATCCGGCTGCTGGGAATGGAACGGGTCGCTCGACAACTACGGCTATGGGCAAATGTCAGTCAACCGCGGGCGCCCATGGAAGGCGTACCGAATCGCTTACGAAGCCTGGGTCAAAGTTCCAGGGGATAACGTTGACATCTGCCATACGTGCGATAACCCGCCTTGCATCAACCCATCTCATCTATTCGAGGGCTCGCGCGCGGTCAACGTAGCTGACATGGTGAGCAAGAAGCGGCACCGCAACGGAGAACTCAAGGAAAACCACAAGCTCACAGACGATCAGGTTGAAGACCTAAAAGCCATGAAGGCATCGGGGACATTCACCAACAAAGAGGTGGCTAACGCCTTCGGGGTTTCTGCTTCGCTGGTCAGCTTGATAGTCAACGGACATCGCCGCAAAGAGGCAACCTTCAAGAGGGCGGCTTAGCCTTCCAGCATCTTACCCATAACGTCTGCGCCCTTCGCCATGCCTTCGTGCATGAGGTGGGCGTAGACGCGCTCTGTGGTCGCTGTTGAGGCGTGACCCAAGCGGCGGGCCACCTCGTACAAACTGAGCCCGCCTTGCAGCCCCCACGACGCTGACGTGTGCCGCAGATCGTGGATGCGTGGCGTCTTAGTGAACCGCGGATCCTCCTTGCGTGCTGACTCAACCGCAGCAGTCCAGGCATCCCACAAATACCGTTGCGCGATGCGCCCGCCAGTCTTCGTGCGGAACAGCAGAGTATCCCCGCGCTGCCCTTCCACTGCCGGCATGAGCGCCTGAACGCAGGTAGGCGGGAGTGACACCGTTCGTTTAGATGAACGGGTCTTAGGGGCGCCCACATAGTAGCCGTTTGACGCGTCCCGCTTCCATGACTTACTGATACGGACAGTCGCCGGCATCCCTGCCGCGTTCAAGTCTGCGACCGTCACCGCCGTGGCCTCACCAAACCTCGCACCGGACATCACAAGGAACAACGCTAGGGGTTTGTATAGCGGGTTCAGGTGTTTGTAAATGAGTTGCCATTCATCCCACGTAAGGAACTGCTCGTGGTCTTCCGCGTGCTCTGTCGTCGGCAGGGTCACGCCACGGCACGGATTGTCCGGTCGGTAGCCGAGGCGCATAGCAGTTTCCATTGCCGCGGAGATGAGGCCGTGCACGTTGCGGATCGTCTTGGGAGCTAGCTTCTTCTCCTGCATGGAACGAACCCATGACGTGAGGTGCCGAAGGTCGAGGTCTTTGACAGATATCCCGCCAAGGTGCGGCATGATGTGTTCCGCGAGCATGTGCCGGTAGTTGCGGATCGTCTGCGGGGTGGGCTTCACCAGCAGGTCAACATGCTCAGCAACAACAGCGCCGACAGTGCGTGCGCCTTTGAGGTAGGCGAAGACGATAGCGTCCGCGATGTCCTCATTGTTGCTGTTCATCTCAAGCGCGGCCCTGAACATTTCAGCTTCGGCCATCGCATCAAATGAGCGACCGCACTGCTTGCCGTTCTCCCGCCAGGAGACTTGATGGTATTCGGAGCCGTCAACGCGTTTGCGGGTGCGGATAGATGCCAAGGAACGTCCCCTTAAATTTTTGTGGATCAGTTCCAGTTTAATGCTTTACGTCAACAAAGGCGAGGTTTGCGTCAACATGGGCATGAAAAAACCCCTATTTCTAGGGGTTAATCATGTGCCCGAGGTGGGACTCGAACCCACACACCTTTCGATACTGCATTTTGAGTGCAGCGCGTCTGCCAATTCCGCCACTCGGGCGCGGATTACCGGGAAGTTAAATCTCGCTGACTGCTCTCATTTCTGTGAGCAACGCGATCCTTTCCCAGCACGCGAAACTACTCTACATGCAGATAGGCTGATTCAAAGAACCGGGCGCGCTGATGCAACAAAAACCAGCCATCAAAGAGTCCACACTAAGATGGACATGAACCCGCCGAACCTTTTCAAGGAGATCCCGTGACCGAACAGACGGAGTCCACGTCCACAGCCCAGCCGGCCCGACGAGTTGTCGTAGCCGAGGATGAGACCCTCATCCGCCTGGACATTATCGAGATTTTGAAGGGCGAGGGGTACGACGTCGTCGGCGAGGCAGACAACGGCGAGAAGGCCGTGCAGCTGGCCGAGGAACTCAAGCCTGACCTTGTCCTCATGGATGTGAAGATGCCTGTCATGGACGGCATTTCGGCGGCTGAGAAGATCGTCAAGGCACGCATTGCCCCTGTTGTGCTGTTGACCGCTTTCAGCCAGAAGGAACTGGTGGAACGCGCACGGGACGCCGGTGCCATGGCGTACGTCGTCAAGCCTTTCTCCCCCGCAGACCTGATCCCGGCCATCGAGATCGCCCTTTCCCGTCATGAGGAGATCAAGGCGCTCGAGAACGAGGTTTCCGATCTTCAGGAGCAGTTCGCCACGCGCAAGCTTGTGGAGCGCGCCAAGAGCCTCCTGACCACCAAGATGGGCCTCACGGAGCCGGAAGCTTTCCGCTGGATCCAGAAGACCTCCATGGACCGCCGCCTCAGCATGCGTGAGGTTGCAGAAACCATCATCAACCAGGTCAACTAACGCAAAGCAACACACGACGGCGGCCGCTCACCTCACGCGAGGTGGGCGGCCGCCGTCGTACTCCCCAAAAAACAAAGTGGGCCCCGCCAAACGGCGGGACCCACTTCGCAAAACAAAAACTAAAGAACTAGCTCTTGGCCTTGGACTTCTTTTCCGGCCACGGGCCAACAGGTTCCTTACGTGAACCGTCGTCGGTCTTGGAGGTGTCGGCGAGGTCGCCTACCTTGTGGACCTTCAGCGAGTTCGTGGAACCGGCCTGTCCTGGAGGGGAACCGGCAGCGATGACAACCAGGTCGCCTTCATCCACGAGATCCATTTCCAGCAGGCTCTTGTCAACCTGTGCAGTCATCTCGTCGGTGTGGCCCACGGAGGGAACCAGCACCGGCTGGATGCCCCAGGTGAGGGCCAGTTGGTTCCAGACGTGCTCCACCGGAGTGAACGCAAAGACCGGCTTGACCGGGCGCAGGCGCGAGAGGCGTCGTGCCGAGTCGCCGGACTGGGTGAACGTACAGATGTACTTTGCGTCCAGCTGGTCGGCGATCTCGACGGCGGCACGGGTGATGGCGCCACCGCGGGTCTTGGGTTTGGTTCCCAGCGGGGGGACGCGCTCAAGGCCGTGGACTTCGGTGGACTCGATGATCCGGGCCATGACCTTGACGGTTTCGATGGGGTACTGGCCCACGGAGGTTTCGCCGGAGAGCATGACTGCATCGGCGCCGTCGAGAACTGCGTTGGCGCAGTCGGATGCCTCGGCGCGCGTCGGGCGCGGGTTGTCGATCATGGATTCGAGGACCTGGGTTGCCACGATGACCGGCTTGGCCCAACGACGTGCCAGTTCAATGGCGCGCTTCTGGACGATCGGCACCTCTTCGAGCGGCAGTTCAACACCGAGGTCGCCACGGGCAACCATGATGGCGTCGAAGGCGTCGATGATTTCGTGGAGCTGCTCCACGGCCTGCGGCTTTTCGATCTTGGCGATCACCGGAACACGGCGGCCTTCTTCATCCATGATCTCGTGGACCCGCTTGATGTCAGATGCATCACGCACGAACGAGAGGGCAATGAGGTCAGCGCCGCGCTTGAGGGCCCAACGGAGGTCGTCCTCGTCCTTTTCGCTCAGGGCGGGGACGTTGACGGCAACACCGGGCAAGTTGATGCCCTTGTTGTTGGAGACCTTGCCGCCGACAGTCACAGTGGCAACAACTTTGACGTCGTCAACTTCGATGGCGCGCAGCGCCACCTTGCCGTCGTCAATGAGCAGGGCGTCGCCCACGTTGACGTCTTCGGTGAGGCTCTTCAGCGTGGTGGAGCAGATGTCCTTGGTGCCGGGGACGTCTTCGGTGGTGATGGTGAACGTGTCACCGACGGCCAGCTCGTGCGGGCCGTCAACAAATCGACCCAAGCGGATCTTGGGTCCCTGAAGGTCCGCCATGATGGCCACGGGCTTGCCGAGCTGGGAGGCAGCCTTGCGGACGTTTTCGTAGGTGGTGTCATGCACGGAGTAGTCGCCGTGGCTCATGTTCATGCGAGCAACGTCAACGCCGGCCTCCAGCACCGCGAGGGTGTTCTCGAAGCTGGAGATTGCCGGGCCGAAAGTTGCCACAATTTTTGCGCGTCTCATATACCTACCCTAAGTAGTTCATGCTGATTGAGTAAAAGGTTGTTCCTGCCGGCGCTATAAGACCGCTATCGCCCGGTCGGTGGGGGCGACCGGTGCCGGGAGAATGGTGCTTCCCATCAGGAACTTGTCCACTGCGGCCGCACATGCACGGCCTTCCGCAATGGCCCACACAATCAGTGACTGGCCACGTCCGGCATCGCCGGCAACAAACACGCCCTCGGTGTTCGTCATGTAGTAGCCGTCGCGGGCAACGTTGCCCCGACCGTCGAACTCTGCGCTGACCTGCTCCGTGATTCCTGCCGGCTCGGCGCCGGTAAAGCCAAGGCTCAGGAAGACAAGGTCAGCTGGGATGATCCGTTCTGTACCGGCCTTGGGCAGGCGTTTGCCGTCCACGAACTCGGTTTCAGCAACTTTGACGCCCGTGAGTTTGCCGTTTTCTCCAACGAACTCAACGGTGGATGCAAGGTAGGTACGCTCGCCGCCTTCTTCGTGGGCGCTGGCGACCTCGAAGAGGGTGGGGAACATCGGCCACGGCTGGTGACCTGCACGTTCCGACGGCGGCTGCTTGCCGATCGCGAGCGTGGTCACCGAAGCGGCCTGGTGGCGGTGGGCGGTGCCGATGCAGTCAGCACCGGTATCGCCACCACCAAGGATGACAACGTGCTTGCCGCGCGCATCGATGTGGTTCTCAGGGTTCTCCCCCGCCACCTTGCGGTTGGACGGAACAAGGTAATCCATGGCGAAGTGGACACCCTCGAGGTCACGGCCCGGGATGGGCAGGTCGCGCGGGACGGTGGCACCGGTGGCGACAACAACGGCGTCGTAGCGGCGTCGCAGCTGCTCCCAGGTGACGTCGGAACCGACAGCGACGCCGGTCCGGAAGCGCGTGCCTTCGGCCTTCATCTGCTCCAGGCGACGATCAACCTGTTCCTTCTCCATCTTGAAGTCGGGGATACCGTAGCGGAGCAGGCCGCCTATCTTGTCGTCGCGCTCGTACACAGCAACAGTGTGGCCAACTCGCGTCAACTGCTGTGCCACAGCCAAGCCGGCAGGGCCGGAACCCACCACAGCCACCGTCTTGCCAGTGAGGCGAGTGGGCGGAAGGGGCTGGACCCAGTCGTTGTCGAAGGCCTGGTCGATGATCGAAACCTCAACCTGCTTGATGGTCACAGCGGGCTGGTTGATACCCAGCACGCAGGACGCTTCACAGGGTGCAGGGCACAGACGGCCCGTGAACTCCGGGAAGTTGTTTGTGGCGTGAAGGCGCTCTATCGCTTCTTCACCCTTGTCCCGCCACACGAGGTCGTTCCACTCGGGAATGAGGTTCCCCAGCGGGCAGCCCTGGTGGCAGAACGGAACACCACAGTCCATGCAGCGTCCGGCCTGGCTCTTCAGGACACCCTTTTCCTGGGCTTCGTACACTTCTTTCCAGTCCATGATGCGGACGGGAACGGGACGGCGTGGCTGCGTCTCGCGCTGCCGGACTTTCAGAAATCCGCGTGGATCAGCCACCGGTTACCTCCAGGATTCGAGACCATACTTCTTCGCCATCGGGGTCAAGGCCCTCTTCGATGGCGTCGAGACGGGTTTGCAGGACTGCGGCGTAGTCGCGCGGCAGTACTTTGGTGATGCGGGCGGCTGTGTCGTCGAAGTTCTCGAGCAGACGGCCGGCCAGGACGGATTCGGTTTCCTCGACGTGCTTGGTGAGCAAGCCGTGGACAATGTCGCGGTCCTCGGCGTCGAGCTCCAGGAGCTGGAGTTCACCGGTATCGAGGGCCAGCTTGTTGACGCGCTCAGGCTGCAGGTCCAGTACGTAGGCGGTACCACCGGACATGCCGGCACCGAAGTTGCGGCCGGTACGGCCGATGATCAGCGTCTGGCCACCGGTCATGTACTCGCAACCGTGATCGCCAATACCTTCGACGACGGCGGTCGCACCGGAGTTACGTACAAGGAAGCGTTCGCCAACCTGGCCACGAAGGAACATTTCACCGCTGGTGGCGCCATAACCGATCACGTTGCCGGCAATGACGTTGCGCTCCGCCTGGAACACGTTGGTGCGGTCCGGGCGAACGATGATGCGTCCACCGGAGAGGCCCTTGCCGACGTAGTCGTTGGAGTCACCGAACATGCGCAGCGTGATACCGGCAGGCAGGAAAGCCCCGAGGGACTGGCCAGCAGTACCGTTCAGCGTTACATCGATCGTGTCGGTCGCCAGCACATCGGTGCTGAACGTCTTGGTCACCACATGGCCGAGCATCGTACCCACGGAACGGTCCGTGTTGATGACGTCCAGGGTGATCTTGACGGGCATGCGGTCGCTGAGTGCTTCCTGCGCCATGGTGATCAGCCTCTGGTCAAAGTGCTTGTCCAGCTCGTGGTTCTGGCCGGTCATGTTGCGCAGCGGCACGTCGTCGTCGAACTCGAGCCCATGCAGGATGGGATCGAGGTCCAGCCCTTCGGCCTTCCAGTGGTTGATCGCTTCGCGGGTGTCCAGGACTTCGGCGTGGCCGATTGCCTCTTCCAGGCTGCGGAATCCGAGCTCGGCCAGGATTTCGCGGACTTCTTCTGCGAGGAACTCGAAGAAGTTGACCACGAACTCGGGCTTGCCGTTGAACCGGGAACGGAGCTCGGGGTTCTGCGTGGCAACACCCACAGGACAGGTGTCCAAATGGCAGACGCGCATCATGATGCAGCCGGAGACAACCAACGGTGCAGTCGCAAAGCCGTATTCCTCGCCACCCAGCAGGGCAGCAATGACAACGTCGCGTCCGGTCTTGAGTTGGCCGTCAACCTGAACCACCACGCGGTCGCGCAGACCGTTGAGCATGAGGGTCTGCTGGGTCTCGGCAAGGCCAAGTTCCCAGGGCACACCCGCGTGCTTGAGCGAGTTCAGCGGCGAGGCGCCGGTACCGCCGTCGTGACCTGAAACAAGCACGACGTCGGCCTTCGCCTTGGTGACACCGGACGCCACCGTGCCGATCCCGACTTCCGAAACCAGCTTCACGTGCACACGGGCCGAAGGGTTGGCGCGCTTGGCATCGTAGATGAGCTGCGCGAGGTCTTCGATCGAGTAGATGTCGTGGTGCGGGGGCGGAGAAATGAGACCGACGCCGGGGGTGGAGTGACGCGTCCGGGCTACCCAGGGGTAGACCTTCTGGGCCATCAGCTGGCCACCTTCGCCGGGCTTGGCACCCTGCGCCATCTTGATCTGGATGTCATCGGCGTTGGTCAGATACAGGCTGGTGACACCGAAACGGCCGGAAGCGATCTGCTTGATGGCAGAGCGGCGCTCCGGGTCCAGCAGGCGATCAACGTCCTCGCCACCTTCACCGGTGTTGGACTTGGCGCCCAAACGGTTCATGGCAATTGCCAGGGTCTCGTGGGCTTCCTTGGAGATGGAGCCGTAGCTCATTGCACCCGTGGAGAAACGCTTCACGATGCTGGAGACGGGCTCCACTTCCTCGAGCGGAACAGCCGGACGGACTCCGTCCTTGAACTTGAGGAGCCCGCGAAGGGTCATCAGGTTCTCGGACTGATCGTCAATGCCCTTGGTGTAGGACTTGAAGATGTCGTAACGGCGTTCGCGGGTGGCGTGCTGCAGGCGGAACACCGTCTCCGGGTTGAACAGGTGCGGTTCGCCGTCACGGCGCCACTGGTACTCGCCGCCGCCGAGCAACGGCTGGTGCGGGTGCTCGATGCCGCCTTCCGGGTACGCCATCTGGTGGCGTGCAGAAACTTCCGCGGCGATGACGTCCAGGCCGACGCCGCCCAGCTGGGAGTGCGTGCCGGAGAAGAATTCGTCCACGAGCTCCTGGGACAGACCCAGTGCTTCGAAAGTCTGGGCGCCCGTGTAGGAAGCCACAGTGGAGATGCCCATCTTGGACATGATCTTCAGGACACCCTTGCCGAGGCCCTTGATGAGGTTGTAGACACCGTCTTCCGGCGTTACGCCCACAACGTCGCCGTTGGAGATCAGCTGTTCCACCGACTCCATGGCCAGGTACGGGTTGACGGCAGATGCACCGTAACCGATGAGGACTGCCACGTGGTGCGTCTCGCGGACGTCGCCGGCCTCCACCACGAGCGCGGTCTTGGTGCGGTTGGCGCTGCGCAGCAGGTGGTGGTGGACTGCGCTAACCAGCAGGAGCGAAGGAATCGGTGCCCACTGCGCGTTCGAGTCACGGTCGGACAGCACAACGTACTGCACACCACGGTTGATTGCACCGGAGACCTGCTCGCAGATCTCTGTCAGGCGTGCACGGAGTGCCGCCTCTCCACCCTCTGGGCGGTAAAGGCCACGGACCTTCATGGCGATGCGGTCGCCGTCGGGGCTTTCAATGTTCGCGATCTTGGCGAGCTGATCGTTGTTGATCACGGGGAACGGCAGGGAGATCTGCGGCTGGCGGACCTGCTTGCCATCCAACAAGTTGCCGTTGGGACCGATGGCGCACTTCAGTGAGGTGACCAGCTCTTCGCGGATGGCATCCAGCGGCGGGTTGGTGACCTGCGCGAAGGACTGCACGAAGTAGTCGAACAACAAACGCGGACGCTTGGAGAGCACAGCAACAGGAGTGTCCGAACCCATGGCGCCCAAGGGCTCAGCGCCGGTACGGGACATGGGCCCGAGCAGGATCTTCAGCTCTTCGGTGGTGTAGCCGAAGGTCCGCTGGCGAATGTTCACGGACGCAGCCGTGTGAACAACGTGCTCACGCTCGGGGAGCTCGTTGATGTCGATCAGGTTGTCCTTGAGCCACTCAGCCCACGGGTTTGCTGCGGCGACCTCGGCCTTGACCTCGGTGTCGTCGATGATGCGTCCGGCCTCAGTGTCCACCAGGAACATCTTGCCGGGAGCAACACGTCCCTTCTTGACCACGTTGGAAGGCTCCACCTCGATCACGCCAACTTCGGAGGCGAAGATGATGAGGCCGTCTTCGGTGATCCAGTACCGTCCCGGGCGCAGGCCGTTGCGGTCCAGCGTTGCGCCGACGAGGTTGCCGTCGGTGAAGGAGACAGCGGCCGGGCCATCCCACGGCTCCATGAGCAGTGAGTGGTACTCGTAAAACGCACGGCGGGCGGGATCCATGGTGGCGTGGTTCTCCCACGCTTCCGGGATCATCATCATGATGGAGTGCGTGATGGGGCGGCCGGACAGCCAGAGGAGCTCGGCTACCTCGTCGAAGGAAGCGGAGTCCGAGGCACCAGGGGTGCAGATCGGGTACAGCTCTTCGGGGACCGAGCCCAGCAGCGGGCTGGCCAGCTGGGACTGGCGGGCACGCATCCAGTTGCGGTTGCCCTTCACCGTGTTGATCTCACCGTTGTGGGCGATGGTGCGGAAAGGCTGCGCCAACGGCCATGACGGGAACGTATTGGTGGAGAAGCGCGAGTGGACGATAGCGAGCTTCGTCTTGAAGCGCTTGTCCGAGAGGTCCGGGTAGAACGGCTCCAGCTGGGCGGTGGTCAGCATGCCCTTGTACACGATGGTGCGCGAGGACAGCGACGGGAAGTACACGCCGAACTTGTTCTGGGCACGCTTGCGGATACGCCAGGCGCGGGAGTCCAACTCATTGTGCTCAAGCTGCTCACCGTTGGCGGAGGCAAAGAATGGCTGCGAGAAGTACGGCATACATGCCCGAGCCATGGCGCCCACGAGGTCGGCGACCACGGGAACCTCACGCCAGCCGAGAACCGTCAGGCCCTCATCAGCGGCAAGCGCCTCAATGCCGGCCTTCGCGGTCTCTGCTTCACGGGACTCAGCGGGAAGGAAGGCGGTGCCCACCACGTACTGGCCCGGGGCAGGCAGTTCGAATTCGGTGACGGCCCGGAAGAACTCGTCCGGAACCTGCATGAGCAGGCCCGCACCGTCGCCGGTACCTTCGTCGGCGCCCACGGCGCCGCGGTGTTCGAGATTGCGGAGGGCAGTCAGTGCCGCTTCCACGATGTCGTATCCCGGTTCCCCGCGGAGCGTGGCAATAATGGCCAGGCCGCAGGCGTCCTTCTCCTTGTCAGGGTTGTAAAGACCCTGAGCCTCCGGGAGCGCGGCAAAGCGCTTGAATGGAGACATGGCACCCTGAGGTTCGATATTTTCGGACCAACCGGGGTTATGAAGATGGGTCATGGGAGACGTCCTTCCTCGGAATCGTGCGTATGGAAGGGACAACGTTGGCCCCACCTTGCCTGCCCTGTGACGGGCACAACAAAGCGCTAGTAATTGGAATTGTAGGCCAGCCGATCCAGCGCAACGAACAGTTACGCAGACCTCTGGCCCCGGCTTGACCAGTGAACATCGGTATGCTGCGATCCGGTTTCCGGGGTGCCACGACGCTGTGGACTGGGCCCTACGAGCGGTGACTCTGTTGCCCCTTTACCGAACGCGACTACTTGGTGTCGTCTGCCTTCGGCGTGGATCCGGGGGCCTTCCTTGCGGCAGTAGCAGCAGATGTGGAACCGGTGCCGGACGCGCGGTCCTTATCCCTGTCCCCTACTGATTCCTGCGGCTCGTCAACGTGGCCCGGATCGCTTTGGTTATCTGGGAGATTACCACGCGAACCACCATCTGAGACAGATGCGTCCACATCATGACTGGTGACGCTCGTCACCGCCGCGGGGTCTTTTTCCGCCTTCTTTTCTGGCTCCCGGCCCGGCAAATAAGGGGTGTCGGGCACCGGACGACCCCGCCTGCCGAGGATCAAGAAGATCGCCAGCGCGGCAATAAAGACGAAGATGCTGGTCCACACATTGAGCCTGGTGGTGATGCCAAAAAGACTGATCTGTTCGGCATCATCAATGCGCAGCGCTTCAATCCACACACGGCCAAGGGTGTAGTACACCGCGTACAGCCAGAACAGGCGTCCGTGACGGAACCTGAACTTGCGGTCCAGGAGCAGCAGAATGGCCACGCCAACGAGGTTCCACAGCATTTCGTAAAGGAACGTAGGGTGGAAGAGCGTCCCCGCAGCCATGTCCGGCGGGAAGTTGGCGTTGGCGGGATCGATTTCGAGTCCCCAGGGCAAGGTGGTGGGCGCACCGAAGAGTTCCTGGTTGAACCAGTTCCCCAAGCGGCCAATGGCCTGCGCCAGCAACAGTCCGGGAGCAGCGGCATCGAGGAAAGCGGTCAACTTGACGCCAGCCCGGCGGCAGCCGATCCAGGCACCTACCGCACCTAAGATGACGGCACCCCAAATGCCCAGGCCGCCGCGTTGGATCTGAGGTATCAGGGAAAGGTCCCCCGTGCCGTCAAAGCCCGGGCCGAAGTACGCATCCGGTGAGGAGAATACGTGGTAAAGACGGCCGCCGATGATGCCGAACGGAATAGCCCAGATTGCAATGTCCCATAGGCTGCCCTCCGGGGTTCCACGGCTCTTCCAACGCGCGGAGGTCAGCCACAAGCCAACGATGATGCCCGCCAGGATGCAGAGGGCGTAAGCGTGGATGCGCAACGTCCCCCACGGCAGCGGAATGTCGAAACCGGACCACGACGGGCTCGGGATACTCAAGGGGACCATTGCCGCAGCGTGGAGGACTGTCTGCATTCGCTTCGCTGTTTCCTTTTCCTAGGCTTCTGCAGCTGCGCGGCCCAGGCCGGCGCTGAGGTTCTTGGTGAGTTGTCCGACGGCGTCCACGCCGCCATCGCGGAGGGCCGCCACCAAAGCAGTTCCGACGATGACGCCGTCCGCGTAGGCGGCGATTTCGCGGACGTGGTCCGGGTTGGAGACGCCCAATCCGACGCAAACGCGCTCGGCACCTGCCTCGTGGGCACGGGCCACCACATCTTCAGCGCTGCTGCTGACGGAGGTGCGTGTTCCAGTAACACCCATGATGGAGACGGCGTAGACGAAACCACGGCTTGCCTTGACCGTCATGTCCAGACGCTCCGGGGTGGACGAGGGCGCCACGAGGAACACCCGGTCCAAACCGTACTTGTCCGAAGCTTCGAACCATTCCTGAGCCTCGTCGGGTACCAGGTCCGGTGTGATGAGTCCTGCTCCCCCGGCTTCGGCCAGCCTTCGGGCAAACTCGTCGACGCCCATGCGCATGACAGGGTTCCAGTACGTCATGACCAAAACTGCCGCATCAGTAGCGGCCGTAATGCCGGCAACCACGTCAAAGACATTGGCAACGCGGAAGCCGTTGGAGATCGCTTCTGTGGTAGCGGCCTGGATGACCGGTCCGTCCATCACGGGATCGGAGTACGGAATCCCGATTTCGATGAGGTCGGCACCGTTGCGGGCCAAGGCTATGCCTGCCTCAATGCTCTCCTGGACCGTGGGGTAGCCCGCGGGAAGGTAGCCCACCAGGGCAGCGCGTCCTTCTGCTTTGGCACGATCAATGGCGACGGCGGATTTGCTGGCGAATTCTTCAGTCATCAGTTCTGGTCCTCGTTGACGTCCACGGCTGCTTCGGACGTGCGCTCGGCCGGTCCTTTGGGCTTGCGTGTGGAGAGCGTAGTGCCCTTGACATGCCCTTCGTCGTCCAACATGTTGAACCAGGCAGCGGCAGTTTCCACGTCCTTGTCTCCACGTCCGGACAGGTTGACAATCACCGTCACGTCCGACGGCGTGTCCTTGCCTTCGGTGAGCCGCTTGCCGATCTTGATGGCACCGGCCAGGGCGTGGGAGGACTCAATGGCGGGGATGATGCCTTCAGTCCGGCACAGCAGGCTGAACGCATCCATGGCCTCGGTGTCGGTCACGGCCTCGTAGGTCACACGCCCGATGTCGGCCAGGTACGAGTGTTCCGGACCAACACTGGGGTAGTCCAAGCCGGCCGAAATGGAGTGGGATTCGATGGTCTGGCCGTCTTCGTCCTGCATGAGGTAGGAACGGGCGCCGTGGAGTACACCTGGACGGCCCAGGGAGATGGCTGCAGCGTGGCGGCCGGTCTCTACACCTTCGCCGCCGGCTTCAAAGCCGTAGATCTTCACGGAGGCGTCATCAAGGAAGGCGTGGAACAAACCGATGGCGTTCGAGCCGCCACCGATACATGCAGCGATGGCGTCCGGGAGCTTGCCCGTCTGCTCCAGGATCTGGCTGCGTGCTTCTTCGCCAATGACCTCGTGGAAGTAGCGGACCATCGCAGGGAACGGATGTGCACCGGCTGCGGTACCCAGTAGGTAATGGGTGTGCTCCACGTTGGAGACCCAATCCCGGAGGGCATCATTGATGGCGTCCTTGAGCGTCTGGGAACCATTGGTCACCGGAACAACCGTTGCGCCGAGCAGCTGCATGCGTGCCACGTTCAAGGCCTGCCGACGGCAATCCTCAGCGCCCATGTACACCACGCATTCGAGGCCCAGGAGGGCTGCGGCCGTGGCACTGGCCACGCCGTGCTGACCGGCACCAGTCTCAGCGATAACGCGGGTCTTGCCCATGCGCTTCGCCAAGAGTGCCTGGCCCAGGACGTTGTTGATCTTATGGGAGCCCGTGTGGTTGAGGTCCTCGCGCTTGAGGAAAATACGTGCTCCCCCGGCGTGCTCAGAGAAGCGCTTGGCTTCGGTCAGCAGGGAAGGCCTGCCGGAGTAGTTCTTGTTGAGGTCCTTCAGCTGCGCGATGAAATCGGGATCAGCCTTGGCTTTCTCAAAGGTGTCCTGGACTTCGTCCAGGGCGGCGATGAGCGACTCGGGCATCCAGCGTCCGCCATAGCTGCCAAAGTAGGGCCCCGCTGCGTTCCGCAGCGAAGGGCCACCTTGGAGGAATGCGTCCGCCGCATTCTCTTCTGAGCCGGCTGTTGGCGCGTCGACCATCAGTCTCACCGTCCTGTTCCAGTTAGTTCATTGGGTAGTTCCACGTGCCACAAGGCAGCCGCGGGCTTCTGCCCGGGCTGCCTTGCAACTATTCGCCGTGTGTCAGTTAGTGCCTCAGTTCCTGACGGCGATGGCGGCAGCTCCAGCTGCCTTGAATTCAGTGATGCGTTCGCGCGGCGTGGAGTCGCTGACCAGCGCCTCCCCCACCAGGATGGCGTTGGCACCTGCCGAGGCATAATGCGAGACGTCCTCGGGACCCCTGACGCCGGATTCCGCCACGATGACGGACTCAGCCGGAATCAAACCGGCCAAGGATCCGAAAACGGAGCGATCGACGTCGAGCGTTTTGAGGTTGCGGACGTTGACGCCGATGATTTTGGCCTGCGCCGCAACTGCGCGCTCGATCTCTTCCTCGGTGTGCGTTTCCACCAGCACGTTCATTCCCAGCTCGTGGCTCAGCGCACTGAAGTCGGCGAGCTCGGAGTCGGACAATGCCGCGACGATGAGCAGGATAAGGTCGGCTCCGTGGGCACGGGCCTCCCAGATCTGGTACTCGTCAACAGTAAAGTCCTTGCGCAACAACGGCGTTTCGACGGCGGCGCGCACCGCATCAAGGTCCGCCAGCGAGCCGCCGAACCGGCGCTGTTCGGTGAGGACGCTGATGACGGAAGCCCCGCCGTCGGAATACTGCACGGCGAGCGACGCGGGATCGGCGATGGAGGCCAAGTCACCCTTGGAGGGGCTGCGGCGCTTGATTTCAGCGATGACTTTGAGGTCGTTGCGGATGGATGACGGGCCGCCAAGGGCCGCCCAGGCATCACGAGCGGGAGCAGCGTTTGCGGCGCGCTCCTTCAGCTCCGCGAGGGACACGAGGCCGCGGCGGGCCTCCATGTCCTCCTTGACTCCAACAATGATGTCATCAAGAACGGTCACGATTAGTGGCCGTTGTTCTGCAGCTTGCTGCCGCCAACTCCGTAGCCTGCCTTACGCATGACGAAGCCCACGATCAGGCCGATAACCATGACAACCAGTCCGCCGACGAAGATCGGGGTGCTGGCGATGACGAACGCGATGGAGGAAATCAGGGCACCGACCAGCATCACCAGTACGCACGTCCAGGCAGCCGGGCTGTTTCCGTGGCCGATGGCGTCAGCGTGGCTGGCCATGGTGGATTCCGCTTGGTTGTTGGACACTGTGGTTTTGCTCATGTGAAATCTCCTCAGGATGAATACTGCTTACATTCTGCCATTTATTGACGACGGCCGGGACATCGCCGGACGTCAGGAACGCCTATGTCGGGTCTTCACCACGCGAGAGGCTGTCCCAACTGTCGATCTCGTCCACCGGTTCGTTACCGCTCTTCTTACCGCGCGCCCCGGTGTCATACTTGGTCCGCGAGGTCCAGTAGCGTCCGGCCAGCGGCAAGGCAATGGCGCACACTGCCAAAAGGGAACCGGCAACGATGGCAAGGACCGGGAAGGCCGTGATCACTGCGTCGGCTTGCCCGCCCGATACTCCGGTGGCTGCAGCGATTGATCCCTGTGCGGCACCGAGAGGATCCATTATCACGGTGACAGCCGCGAGGATGATCCCCACAGCAGACAAAGCGATGAGGACAGCGATGATCCAACGGGCAATTTTTCCGGCAATGGAAGCAGCCAGGCCGCCGGCCAAGGCTACGACGGCCAACGCCGTGACTGCTGTGGCCGCCTTGCTTCCTTGGACATGGAGGTCGCTGTTCGAAGCACCGGCGGGGTCCAGGCGCACCTCGATCCAGGTCTGCGTGGTGGCTCCGAAAACGGCCAATGCAAGGATGGTGGTGGCAAGGACTACCGTGGACTTCCGCGCCCACCGCGGCGACTGTCTCACGGAAGGCGCTGATGCTGCTGTACTCATGAGGCGGGCGTCCCGTCGTCGGATTCTTCCGCATTCCCTACGGCGTCCGTCGCGATGTTCTGCAGCGACCCCGCGGTGTGAACTGCCCGTAAAGGTGCCGCAGCCTTGTTCACCGTCTCCAACGCTTCGGAAGGCTTGTGGGAATCAGCCACAATCCCGCCGCCGGCCTGCACGTAAGCGCGGCCTTCACGGAGAAGGGCTGAGCGAATTGCAATGGCCATATCCATATCGCCGGCAAAGTCCAAGTAGCCAACCACACCACCGTAGATGCCGCGCCGGTGGGGTTCGAGTTCGTCCAGCAGCCTTAGCGCGCGGGGCTTGGGGGCTCCTGACAAAGTGCCCGCCGGGAACGTCGCCTTGAGGACGTCGTAGGCCTTGGCGTGGGGAGCGAGCTCGCCAACCACAGTGGACACGAGGTGCATGATGTGGCTGAACCGCTCAACTTCCATGAACTGAGTAACGTCAACCGTTCCGGCCACACACACCTTGGAGAGGTCGTTGCGCGAAAGATCAACCAGCATCAGGTGCTCGGCGCGCTCTTTCTGATCGGCCAGCAGTTCTGTAGCCAGGGCCTTATCGGTTTCAACAGTCTTACCGCGGGGGCGTGAACCGGCGATCGGGTGGGTGATGACTTCCTCACCGGTCACCGTCACGAGCGCTTCGGGTGATGAACCAACGATCGAGTACTCCCGGCCGTCCGCGTCCTGCAGGCTGAAGAGGTACATATATGGGCTGGGGTTGGTATTGCGCAGGACGCGGTAGACATCCAGGGGGTCGGCGGCGCACTCCATTTCGAAGCGCCGGGAGATCACTACCTGGAAAACTTCACCATCAACGATGGCTTCCTTGCCGCGATCAATGGCCTCCAGGTACTTGGCTTCATCCCAGCGTTCCTGCACGCTGGAGGCGAAATCCAAGGCTGCAGTTTCCAGCACGGAGACCGGCTGGGCAACAGGAGTGCTGATCTGGTCCAGCAACCCCTTCACCCGGGATACGGCGTCGTGCCAGGCGTCATCCACCCGCTCGGAACTGTCATCAAAGTTGATGGCATTGGCGATGAGCAGGACAGTGCCGTCCACATTGTCGTGCACGGCCATGTCGGTGACCAGGTTCAGCGCCATCTCCGGCAGCTGGAGGTCGTCCTCGGGCGGGGACGTCAGGCGCTCCCAGTGACGCACGGCTTCCCAGCCAAGGAATCCAACCAAGCCGGAGGTGAACGGCGGCAGGCCGTCGAAGCGGTCAGTCTGCAGAGCAGCAATGGTGTCGCGAACGGCTTCCACCGGGTTGCCTGAAACCGGCACGCCGACGGGCGGCTCGCCGATCCAGTGGGCTTCCCCGTCTTTGGTGGTCAGCGTTGCTCGCGACTTGGAACCAATGAAGGAATAGCGGGACCAGGCGCCGCCAACCGCTGCGGATTCCAGGAGGAAGGAACCCGGCTGCCCCTTGGCAAGTTTCCGGTACAGGCCGATGGGGGTCTCGGCGTCAGCCAAAACCTTGAGTCGGACAGGGATGACACGGCTGTGGACGGCGAGTTCGCGGAACTCTTCCAGGCCCGGGCTGATGATTCCAAGGTCCTGCATGGCTATGTTCTCCGCCTTGTTGTCTTAGGTGGTGCGTCAGTGGAAAGTGGTGGGTGCCTTATTCGCGGTGGCCCGTAACGACGGTGAAGTCGCGACCATCAAAACAGGTCCGGGTTCCGGTGTGGCAGGCGGCGCCTATCTGGTCCACGCGGATCAGGAGGGCATCGCCGTCGCAGTCAAGGGCAACAGACTTCACGAACTGTACGTGTCCGGAGGTGTCGCCCTTGCGCCAGTACTCCTGGCGGGAGCGGGAGTAGAACGTGACCCTGCCGGACGTCATGGTGCGGTTGAGTGCCTCGTCATCCATCCAGCCAAGCATGAGGACCTCACGGGTATCGTGCTGCTGCACGATGGCCGCGACAAGGCCGGAAGAATCCCTTTTGAGGGCGCTGGCGATCTCCTGCGGCAAGGGGCTCGCGGGGTCGCTGGAAAGCTCCGCGGCAGGAGTTGGGCTGGGGGCGGACTGCTCTGACATCAGATCAAGTCTAGTGCCTTCGGGAGGAGCCGGATTCTGCGGCGGTTCCACTGCGCAAGAGTGCTCCGATCGTGCTAGTTTCACAAGTGATGCATTTCGTCGATCCTTCCCGAGAAGTACTGGCCGAAACCCTGCTGGCGGCCGGGCCTGACTCCCCCACGCTCTGCGAAGGGTGGTTGACCCGGGATCTTGCCGCGCACTTATACCTGCGCGAACGGAAGATCGCGGTGGGGCTGGGCCTCCTGATCCCCAGCCTGGGCAAGGCATCCGAAAAAGCCACTTCCAAACTCGCTGCCAAGCTGAAGAGCTCGGACGCCTACGCGGACCTCGTCAAGACGTTCCGCGCAGGCCCGCCGGCGCTTTCCCCCTTGAAGATCAAGGCGCTGGATGAGACGTCAAACCTCATTGAGTACTTCGTGCACACCGAGGACATTCGTCGTGCCGGTGACCGTTGGGCGCCCCGGGCCTTGGACGAAGCCTATTCAGACGCTCTTTGGGACGAACTGATCAAGCGTGCCGCGTTCCTGTACCGCGGCGTTGACCTGGGCATCGTGCTTGTGCGTCCAACCGGCCCCCGGCACGTGGCCAAGCGTGCCCCCGTGTCCGTGGCGATTGTTGGCGAGCCCGGCGAACTGCTCATGCATGCGCATGGCCGAACCAGCCAGGCCCTCGTCACCTTCGAAGGCCAGCCGGACGCCGTCGCGCTCCTGCAATCCGCCGATATCGGTCTGTAACCACCAACAGCCTTAAACCAGCAACGGAGAGTCACCTTCAAGGTGACTCTCCATTGCTGTTGACGCCAGAAATCTAGCGGACTTCGAACCCGGCATCTCGAATCGCCGTCTTGACCTGGGCAATCATGTCGTCCGGGCCGAAGTGGAACACGGATGCCGCCAGTACTGCGTCGGCGCCTGCCTCCACGGCGGGCGGGAAGTGCGCAGGCACTCCCGCCCCACCCGAAGCGATGATCGGAATGTTCACCGCGGCACGAACCAGGCGAATCAATTCGAGATCAAATCCGTCCTTGGTGCCGTCCGCGTCGATCGAGTTGAGCAGGATTTCTCCCACACCCCGATCGGCTGCTTCCTTGGCCCAGGCAATGGCGTCGATTCCGGTACCGGTGCGGCCACCGTGGGTGGTCACTTCGAAACCGGACGACGTCGGCTGGTCGCCTTCGCGGGTACGGCGCGCATCCACGGAGAGCACCAGCACCTGAGAGCCGAAGTGGCGGGTGATTTCGTCAATGACGTCGGGCCGGGCAACGGCAGCGGTATTGATGGACGCCTTGTCCGCACCAAAGCGCAGGAGCTTGTCCACCTCCGCGACACCACGGACGCCTCCGCCCACGGTCAGGGGAATGAAGACTTCCTCCGCGGTGCGGCGGACGACGTCGAACGTGGTTTCACGGTTGCCGGACGACGCAGTGACGTCAAGGAACGTGAGTTCGTCGGCCCCGCCATTGTCGTATCGGTGTGCGAGTTCCACCGGGTCCCCGGCGTCGCGAAGTCCTTCAAAGTTGACGCCCTTGACGACGCGGCCGGCGTCGACATCCAGGCAGGGTATGACGCGTACGGCTACAGCCATGTGCTGCTCCTCAGTTCTTTGTGCTCAGCTGTTGTTACGCGGCTCAAATACGGCAGGCGTGGATGCTGCTGACCAGGATGGCGCGCGCGCCAAGGTCGTACAGCTCGTCCATAATGCGGTTGGTTTCCTTCTTGGGAACCATGGACCGCACGGCAACCCACTCGGAATCGCGAAGTGGCGAGACCGTGGGCGACTCCAAGCCCGGAGTCAGGGCTGCTGCGTCTTCCACGAGGTCTTTGCGGATGTCGTAGTCCATCAGCACGTACTGGCGTGCCACAAGAACGCCCTGCAGGCGACGGATGAGGATCTCGATTTCCTTGGCCGTTCCGTTGGCGGCGCCACCGGAGCCGGAGCGGCGGATCAGCACGGCCTCGGACTTCAGGATGGGATCGCCAAAGATCTCCATGCCGGCAGCCTTGAGGGTGTTGCCTGTTTCAACGACGTCGGCAATGGCATCCGCCACGCCGAGGCGAACGGAAGACTCCACGGCTCCGTCCAAGCGGACCACCTTGGCGTTGACGCCTCGCTCTGCGAGGTAGTCGCGCAGAAGTCCGTCATAGCTGGTGGCCAGGCGCTTACCCTCAAGCTGCTCGACGCCGCTGAAGTCACCTACGGGACCAGCAAACCGGAACGTGGACGGGGCGAAGCCCAGGGGAAGCAGTTCTTCGGCTTCCACCTTGGCGTCAAGCAAGAGGTCCCGGCCGGTAATGCCGACGTCCAGCGTTCCCTGGCCTACATAGACTGCGATGTCGCGGGGACGCAGGAAGAAGAATTCAATGTCATTGTCAGGATCAACCATGACCAGTTCGCGGGTGTCGCGGCGCTGGCGGTAACCGGCCTCGGACAACATTGCCGAGGCGGCTTCGGACAGGGATCCCTTGTTGGGGACTGCTACACGGAGCATTGGGAGACTTTCTTTTTGGAATGGAAGTTTTCAGGCACCTTGGCCACGCAGGGGGCTCCGCAAAAGACAGGCGGAGTGGCGTGGCTAGAGATGCTTGTAAACGTCCTCCAGGCTGAGGCCCTTGGCGAGCATGAGGACCTGCAGGTGGTAGAGCAGCTGGGAGATTTCCTCAGCAGCGGCTTCGTCCGATTCGTACTCCGCGGCCATCCAGACTTCGGCAGCCTCTTCGACCACCTTTTTCCCGATGCCATGTATTCCGGAGTCCAGTTCGGCAACCGTGCGCGAGCCTGCCGGGCGGGTCGCTGCTTTCTCACTCAGTTCTGCGAACAGCGTCTCGAAATTCTTCACGCCCTCCAGACTACTTGCTCGGGGGCGACGACCGCTTGTTGGGGCGTTGCATGACGAAGGGGATGTGAGTGAAGACACACCCACATCCCCTTCGCCAACGAGTGCTTCTAGCTGAAGTGCTTCAGGGTCACAGCGGTGGCAAGGGCAGCAGTCACTGCTTCATGGCCCTTGTCCTCCTTGGAACCGGGAAGGCCTGCACGGTCGATGCCCTGCTGCTCGGTGTCACATGTGAGGACGCCGAAGCCGACCGGCACGCCGGTGCGGACACTGACGTCGGTGAGTCCCGACGTCGCGGCCTGGCAGACGTAATCGAAGTGCGGCGTTCCGCCCCGAATAACTACGCCAAGTGCTACGACGGCGTCAAAGTGCGGCGCGAGCCTGGCCGCAGCAACCGGGAGCTCGAAGCTGCCCGGAACCCGCAGCAACGTGGGTTCGGCGATGCCGGCTTCCTTGGCAGCCCGCAGGGCGCCGTCAACCAGTCCATCCATGATCTGTGTGTGCCAGCTTGCCGCCACAATGGCGAGCTTCAACTGGGAGGTTTCCTCGGGGTTGAGGGTGGTGAGGTCAATAGTGGGTGCGCCGTGGCCGCTCATGTTTGCTATGAATCCGTTCAGTCTTGGTTGTCAAAAGGGTGGGCTGCCGGTGTTTTGCCATTGCTGACGGGCTCTACTTCGAGCGCCAGCCGGTGGTCCATCCGGTCCTTCTTGGTCTGCAGATAGCGAAGGTTTTGTTCGCGGGAAGGAACCTCGGTGGGAACCATCTCCACGACCGTTACACCAGCTTGGGCAAGGCGGTTCTGTTTGTCGGGGTTGTTGCTCAGCAACCTGACCTCATGGAGGCCCATCTCGGCCAGGATCTGTCCCGCGGCAGTGTAGGAACGTGCGTCCACCGGCAGGCCCAGCTGTTCGTTGGCCTCTACCGTGTCGAAACCGGCTTCCTGCAGAGCGTATGCCTTGATCTTGTTGGCCAGCCCGATGCCGCGCCCCTCTTGGCCACGCAGGTAGAGCAGCGTACCGCCCTGTGCGTGGATGAGCTCCAAGGCAAAAGCCAGCTGTTCTCCGCAGTCGCAGCGATAGGAACCGAACACGTCACCGGTGAGGCACTCGGAATGGAGGCGTACCAAGGGTGCACGGCCACCCGCGGGCGGGTTAGGGGAACTCACGGCAAGGTGCTCGTGACCGGTCTCAAGGTCCGTCCACGCCTGTGCCACAAAGTCGCCAAAAGCCGTGGGTAACTGCACAATCGGCCCACCGCTGACGGGGTGCGGCCCGGGGCCGGTGTGGTCACTGCTGCGTGTGGTCGATGCGGTCATCGCTTCTCCTCGTCCTCCTGTGAAACATGTGCCGTCTGGGACTCTACCGCCTCAACATATGACACCAGGTCCTCAATGGAGATGAGGGGGCACCCATGTTCAGCGGCAAAGTCGCGCAGGCTGTCCAGCCGCATCATTTCACCGTCGTCATGTACCAATTCTGCGATCACACCCACCGGAGCCAGCCCGGCAAGACGACACAGGTCCACGGCAGCTTCCGTGTGACCTGGACGTTCACGCACTCCCCCGTTAACTGCCCGCAACGGGAAAATATGCCCGGGGCGGGTGATCGATGCCGGAGTGCTGGACGGATCTGCAAGAATCCGGGCCGTCAATGCGCGGTCAGTGGCTGAAATTCCGGTGCTGACTCCGATCGCGGCGTCGCAGGAAACGGTATAGGCGGTTCCTTTGGCGTCCTCGTTGATCTCCACCATCGGCGGCAGGATCAAAGCGTCCGCACGCTCTCCGTCCAAGGGAACACAGATGACGCCGGATGAATACCGTATGGTCCAGCCCATGAGGGCGGGTGTGGCGTGCTCGGCGGCGAAGATGATGTCGCCTTCGTTCTCCCGGTCTTCGTTGTCCACTACGATCACGGCCTGGCCCGCGGCCATCGCCGCGATGGCTGACTCAACGGGATCGAGCCCGGTACGTCGCGTGCCGGCGGGAGTTGTCTTGGCGGGCGCGCTCATCGTGCGCCTCCCTGGACAGGCGCGAAAGACAGCAGGCGTTCGGTGTACTTGGCCAGCACGTCAACCTCAAGATTCACGCGGCCTCCCACCGTTTTGGTTCCCAGGCCTGTTTCTTCCAAGGTGGTGGGGATCAGTCCCACTTCAAACCACGGTGCCGCTTCGGCAGCTGGGCTGACCGCGGTCACGGTCAGCGAGACACCGTCGACGGCGATCGAACCCTTTTCGGCGATGTACCGTGCCAGCGGGGCCGGCACTCCGAACCGCAGCCGGTCCCAGTTTCCCAGCGGCTCGCGTTCCAGCAGTTCACCCACACCGTCCACATGGCCTTGGACAACATGTCCATCCAGACGTCCGCCGGCCGGAACGCAACGCTCAAGGTTCACGGCATCTCCTGCCGCCAACTCGCCGATGGTCGTCCGGACCAGGGTCTCCCCCATGACATCCACACTGAAGTCCTGACCGTCGATCCGAGTGGCCGTCAGGCACACACCGTTGACGGCAATGGAACCACCCAAAGGCAATCCCTCGGCGGTGGTGGGCGCTTTCAGCCGCAGTGTTGCGCTGGCATCGCCATCATGCTCAATGCCCAGCACAGTGCCTTGCTCAGCAACGATTCCCGTAAACATCAGTGTCCTCCTGTGACATATTCCGCAGCTTCACTGTGCGAAGCCAAATTCTTCTGCGGAACCGAATTCTTGATTGTGCTGGCGGCCCCTCGTGGGGACCGCAGGTGGAGTCGAAGGTCATTGCCGAGGATGCGCACAGCGCCGCCACCGGCTTCGTCCCAAGACCATTGCTGGGCGTCTGCCAGCGTGGTGATTCCAAGGTCGTTCAGGGCCGGGGTTCCGGATCCCAGCAGCGTCGGGGCTAAGTAGACGATCAGTTCGTCCACCAGGTCTGCTGCGAGGAACGTACTCAAAATGGACGAACCACCTTCCACCATGAGGTGGCGAACCCCCTGTTCGAACAGCATGCCCAGGGCTTCTGCCGGATCCCGCGTGGGCAGGTGGACGAAACGCCCATCAGTTCCGCGGACTGCGGCGTCTTCGGGGACGTCCCGCAGGCCCATGACGGCTCGTAGCGGCTGATGGGGTGACAGTTCGCCGTCCGGGGTTCGGGCAGTCAGCCGCGGGTTGTCGATCAGCACGGTTCCGGTTCCCACCAGGATCGCGTCGATGAGTCCGCGCAGTCCGTGGTTGTCGGCCAGCGACTCCGGGCAGGAGATCCACTGGCTGGTGCCATCCACCGCGGCGATGCGGCTGTCCAGGGTCTGGGCGATATGCAAGGTGACGAACGGACGCTTGGCTGCAACGGCGTCGAACCAGTCACGGTTCAGGTCCAGCGCCTTTTCGCCTTCGAGCCCGGAGCTGACCTCAACACCGGCGGCCGTGAGCGTACGCGCACCGCCCGCGGCGGGGTCATGGGGATCATCGACGGCGTAGATCACCTTCGCGATTCCCGCGGCAATGATGGCTTGGGCGCAAGGTCCGGTGCGACCCACATGGTTACAGGGCTCCAGGGTGACCACCATGGTGGCTCCCACAATGTCGATGTCTTTGCTGCGGGCTTCGGAAATCGCGTCGGCTTCAGCATGGGCCGTTCCGGCCCCTCGATGGTAACCCGTTGCCAGCTGTTCGCCCTCAGGACTGAGGATCACCGCCCCAACCAAGGGATTGGCTCCCCGGGGACCTTCCAGGGCCGCCGTCAAGGCGGTCTCCATGGCCGCACTTTCGGCAGCAGTGTAGGACGTGTTGGCGACGCTCACTGGACAGCTCCCACAGGTACGTCAACTGCCGGTTTGGCATTACGGAGGGCACATTCACGCTTTTCTGCCCGCCACCACACAAAGAACCCGGCGAGGGTGAAGAAGCCGTAGAACAGGTACATGACCGCGCTGGCGTAATAGCCGGCGCTGAACAGCAGCGGCACGCCCACGATGTCCACGGCCACCCAGATCAGCCAGAATTCCGTCCAACCGCGCGCCATGCCATAGGTTGCCAGCAAGGATCCCATGAAGGTCCAAGCATCGGCCCAAACGGGCGGGTAGGAGCCAAGGGCGTCGAACAAGGGTGTCAATGCTGCCGTGCCTGCCACCATCGCACCAATCAGGGCGATGCGGACCTTATTGCTGGCCCAACCGGGGACGATGGCTCGCCCCTGGGCGCTTGATTGCCGGCCCTGCTGCCACCGGTACCAGCCATAGATGGCGACGGCGATGAACATGATTTGGCGTGCTGCTTGTCCCCACAATGTGGCCGGCGCTGCTGCGCCGAAGACGTTGCCCAGGAAGACTGTGAGCAGGAGGACGTTACCGATGATGCCGATTGGCCAAGCCCAGACTTTGCGGCGCATACCGCCGAGGGCGCTGAGGAGCCCAAAGATGTTTCCAAGCACTTCGCGTAAGACAAGAGCAGATCCTCCAACGGGGATCTGTGCTTCGAAGAGCCATCGCAGTAAGTCCATGCCGTTCCTTCCCAGTAAGCCGCGATGACTCCGGGGGTGTACGACAGCGCAATTCCGGGCGTTCACAAAAGGAACGCCCAAGGCATGACTGTACGTGCTTCTCCCATCCAGACTTTAACTGTCGGTACCGGAATTTCACCAGTTCAACCGTCCGCCACCGAATACCCAATTTCTTGGAATCCGATGGCTCGCGGGTCGCGGACTATAACCGCCGGTTCGGACTTACACCGACCCCGGAGCACGTATGTGTGTTGTTATTCTGCCACAACTACGAGGGTGTCCGGGCTATTCCCGGGCCATCTTCGTAACATGCGGTGACGGTCGTCAGGCTTTCGTAGCGGAAGCAGCCTGGCCGGCCGCTCGGAGCCGGTCGATCGCTTCCGCTGGGTCCTGATGGCCATAAACTGCCGAGCCTGCAACGAACACGTTGGCCCCTGCCTCAGCAGCCCGCACAATGGTTTCCTCCGTGATGCCGCCATCCACCTGGATGGCAACGCCGATGCCCGAACCTTCAATCGCCGCCCGGGCACGACGGATCTTGGGCAACGTGATGTCCAGGAATGGCTGTCCCCCGAATCCGGGCTCCACCGTCATGATCAGCAACATGTCCAGCTCGCTCAGCATGTCCAGGTAGGGCTCCACGGGCGTGGCCGGGCGCAGGGCCATGCCTGCCTTGGACCCGCGGGCGCGTAACTCGCGGGCCAGCTTGACCGGCGCCATGGCAGCTTCGGCATGGAACGTCACTGAAGCAACCCCTGCATCCGCGTAGGCAGGTGCCCAGCGGTCGGCGTCGGAAATCATCAAATGCGCATCCAGCGGAACCGGGCTGACCGCTTGAATCCGCTGCACCACGGGCAGTCCAAGCGTCAGGTTGGGCACGAAGTGGTTGTCCATGACGTCCACGTGGACGGCATCCGCATTGCTGATCCGCTGGAGTTCCGCCTCAAGGTTGACGAAATCCGCTGAAAGAATGCTCGGGTTGATACAGCACTGAGACAAGGCAGCCCCCTCTAATGGGTGATAGTCGAAAGCCGGGTGATGGTCTAAAAGTTGGTGACTACGGCTTCTTGCGGATGATCGCCATGAACATGGCATCCGTCTGGTGCACATGCGGCCACAACTGGGCAGTCAGCTCGTGACCAGCGCCGAGGCTACCGGTGAGACTGACATCATCCAACGCCTGTCCGGCGTCGAGGAGTTCAAGGTCCCCGCGCTTGGCCAACACGTCAGTAACAACAGCTGTGGTTTCGGCCGGATGCGGCGAACACGTCACGTAGGCTACGACGCCACCAGGCCTGACGGCGTCAAGCGCCGACTTCAGCAAATCACGCTGCAGCGGACCCAAATCTCCGATGTCTTTGGGCGAACGGCGCCACCGCGATTCGGGCCGCCGTCGCAGCGCCCCAAGACCACTGCAAGGTACGTCGACAAGGACACGGTCAAAAGTCCCGGGCTGCTCCGTACCCACTTCACGGCCGTCGCCGGTCCGCACTGTCCAAGCCTCAGTGGGAACAGCCGAGAGCGCTTGCTGAACAAGTTTGGCCCGGTGCGGGGCAGGCTCGTTGGCCAGGAGAGTTGCCCCGTCCCGGTAGGCCAAGGCAGCCAAAAGAGCCGCCTTACCCCCGGGGCCGGCACACAAGTCCAGCCACTTCTCACCCTGTGCAGGTGGCTCCCCCAGCTCGACTCCGGCCAAAGCACGCGCCACAAGCTGTGATCCGACGTCCTGGACACGCGTTGTTCCGCGCCGGACCGATTCGAAACGGCCGAGGTCACCGCCGGCGGAGAGAGCTGAATCTTCTACCAGCTCGCCGGCGGTAGCTCCGTTGTCGAAAGCTTCGTCGAGGTTCCCCAGCCCTGGCAAGGCCACCAAGTTGACCACCGGCGCGGCGTTATCTGCCTCCAAGAGGGCGTCGATTTCGTTTTTGGGCCGACCATGGTTCACCAACGATTGGCGTAGTGCCCGGACAATCCATTCAGGGTGCGCATGGCGCAAGGCAGCGATTTTGGTTTCGTCGGATTCGTCATTTAGCAGGATCTCCAGCCACTCGGCCATGCTGTGCGCAGTGACCTTGCGAAGTACCGCATTAATAAGGGCCGACGGGCCGGCACCGATAACCGCGCGTGCCAGGCCGACGGTCTGGTCCAGCGCGGCGTGGGCGGGAACGCGCATGGAGAGCAGCTGGTGCGCGCCGATCCGCAGGGCATCAAGGATTGCAGGATCGAGTTGCTCCAAGGGGCGGTCCACGCAACGGGCAAGAATGGCATCGTAGGTACCTTGCCCGCGCAAAGCCCCGTAGCTCAATTCAGTGGCAAAGCCGGCATCCCGACGATCCAGGCGGTGTTCCCGGATACGCGCCGGAAGAACAAGGTTTGCGTAGGCATCTTCGGAAGCAACCGCGCGAAGCACTTCAAAAGCCACCAGTCGAGCTGGATCTGCGCGGCGCGTACGCTGCGACGGAGCGTTATTCGTGAAGCCCCTCTGCGGACCCCTGTTTCGCTCCCGGCCCTGTGCATTACGCTTGCTCTCGCCGCGGGCTCCACGGTTGCCCTGCGAGTCACGGTTTCCCGCCCCGCCGCCGTCCCGGCTCCCGCTGTTGTTGGGGCCTCGGCGGCCGGACTCACTCATTCGAATACCACTCTTTCAGGTGTCGCCAAGCCGCGGGCCCAATCGGCCGACGACATCATTTTCTTGCCAGCCGGTTGGATCCGGCCAAGCTCCACTGCATGGGAGCCCGTACCCACCAGAACCGACTTGCCCTCCACCCGGATGCTTCCCGCGGGAAGGTCGTTGATCTCGGGACGGAGAGCTACAGGTTCCAGTTTGACCCTCTGACCTTCCAAGGTTGTCCATGCTCCGGGTTCAGGAGTAACTCCGCGCGCACGACGGTTCACAGCAAGGGCCGGCTGCTGCCAGTCCAAGCGTCCGTCGTCGAGCGTCAGTTTGGGGGCAAGAGAGATCTCCCCGTTTTGAGGCTGCGGAGCAGCCTGACCCGCGTCGATGGCGGAAAGGGTCTGGCTCAGCAGAACCGCGCCGCTGATGGACAGGCGCTCGAGGAGATCGCCCGCGGTATCTTCAGGACGAACTGTTTCGGTCAGCGTCCCGAATACAGGCCCGGTATCGAGCCCCTCCTCAAGCTGGAAAGTAACGGCCCCTGTGACGTCGTCGCCCGCGATGATGGAACGCTGCACGGGCGCAGCACCGCGCCATGCCGGAAGTAGGGAGAAGTGCAGATTGACCCAGCCGTGCCTCGGGACACCCAAGGCAGCTTTGGGAACGATGCCACCGTAGGCAACGATGGCGGCGACGTCGGGAGCGAACTTCGCGATTCTGGCCGTCGTGTCGGCGTCGACCTTTGCAGCGCGAATAACCTCGATACCGAGTTCCATCGCCCGGGCAGCCACGGGCGATGGAGTCAGGACACGTTTGCGGCCCACGGGCGCATCCGGCCGGGTGAGAACCGCCACGATGTTGAAGCCAGCCTTGACCAGCGCGTCCAACGACGGCACTGCCACAGCCGGCGTTCCGGCGAAGAGTACCCTCACGCGGGCGCCCCGAAGCTTCCGCCGCCAAAACTGGACCCAACGGAATTGGCGCGCTTGGACGTTGTCTGCTCAGTGATCGCATGGTAGTTGGCGTTCCGGATGGCGCGGAGGGCGGCCTTACGGTCATCGCCTTCCAGCCTGTCGGTGTACAGGACACCATCAAGGTGATCGGTCTCGTGCTGGAAACAACGGGCGAGCATTCCCTCAGCCTCTACCGAGACCGGATTGCCGTTCAGGTCCACTCCGGTTGCCCGGGTGGCCCGATAGCGACGCACAGGGAAGCCCAGACCGGGAATGGAGAGGCAACCCTCTACCTCGTCCGATTGGAAGTCCTCACTGTTTTCCAGGACCGGGTTGATGATGTGGCCTTCCACTCCCCCGATGCGATACGTGAACACACGCTGGCTGACGCCCACCTGCGGCGCGGCGAGGCCGGCACCCTCGACGTCTTCCATGGTTTCGGTCATGTCAGCTACCAGCTTGGCGAGCTCCGGACCAAAATCGGTGACGGGGTCAGCTACGGTGCGCAGCACCGGGTCCCCGATGATTCGGATACTCAAAATTGCCATCTGCTGTTAGTCCTCACGATCGTCAAACCAGGCTCCGGTTGTTGCGGAGCCTAAGCCAGTTTAGTTGAGGACAAGGCCGGCGACGGTGCCGCTCCGGCAGAGGCAAAGACCGGCGGAGCAACAGGCAACAGTGGCTGCCCTGCAGCGACAACGTCAGCTGACATCTCCCACACCCGCCGCAGGGCGCAGAACTTCCACCAATGATGCTTGAGGATCTCCGGGTTGGCCCGCTGCGGCCTGACTTCGGTCTCACCGATAGCCACGGCAAGCAGCATGGGGTTGTCTCCGTATTTCCACGGCTCCCATTCACCCGCAACAGGATCCACCAGGCTTTCCTCGGCCTTCATCCCGGCCGCGAGTTGCATGACCACTTTGTCATCCAGGGCCTTGACTGTCCCGTCCCTGGTGGTGCCCTTGGTTTTGTAGTCGATCAGGCAGATGCGCCCGTTGATCCGGGCAACCAGGTCCAACGTCCCCGCATAACCCACTGTCTTATTCCACACAGTGATCTCCGGTGCCAGGGGCTCTACCCGGTAGAGCTCCCACCATTCGTCAAAGCGCGCGGCGAAGGCCTGTTCACCATGCGCAGCGAGATCGTCACGGCATTCCTGCATCCGGTGCGGACGACCCATTGCCCGCAACGCTACCTGTTCGCAGTAAGTGTGGACACGGTCACCTCGTGCCGCGGCCGCATCCCGGTAGACCTCCGCGGCTTTGGAAGCTTTGTTGATTGCCTGACGGATTTTCGCCGGGCTTCCGAGAATTGAAGGAAGTTCAGGATCCGCGGCCAGGCTGCTCGCCCCCATGTAACTGAACCATCCGTCCAAGGCGTGCGCCTGTTGTCCGATCACCGTAGTAATGGACGGCACGGAAAATTGCTCAGTTGTGGAGCGGGCGTACATCCGGCCGTAGTCAGTAGCGTGGGCAAGCAGTGGAGCAGTCATACAAAGACTGTGTCATAGAGGGCCGACAAAATTCATCCGCGGGAAGATCAACGCCAGTTGCTCAGGGGGCAGCCTGGCGAGCTTGCCTGCGAGGATCGGGCCGGTCAGCGCGAGGTCCGGAAAGGGTGTGGCAGGTTCCCTAGTGGCCGTGGTCTCAGCCGGAGGCAATTCCGGCTCTTCTTGTTCGCGCATGCTAATGTGTGTCGCGTCGATGCAGTTCGTGACGCAAAAACCCGCAATCCGCCCGGCTAGCCTGCTGCAACGAAAAACCCCGTCCGGACTGAATTAATCAGTCCAAACGGGGTTCCCGGCGGTGAGGGTGTTCTTCCCGGCTTCCAGTTCCGCAATGATCTGTCGCTGGACCCTGTCGTGCTGGCTCTCTTTGAACGGGCTACGGCGCCGAAGATTCCCAACAACTACTTCGCTGCATGGATGGCCACAGGTGTCCCGTTCTGCGCGACAAGCGCCCCCAGGACCTGCTGCACACACAGCAAACCTCAGTGCTCATCAGGTCGCTTGAGCGTTCGCTCATGCAGGTGTCAGCCTGACAGCAACCGAGCCCGCCCCAGAGAACAACGAGGAACCACCATCTAGTACTTCGGTGCCAGGCTCACAGACGGTGTGGTCGACGCGGGCACGTGATACCGGGACAGCACCTGGGCCATGACGTCGTTGAACACACCGGCCTGGGTGATGCCGTAAATATTGCCTTTCGGGCGACGGGCCAGCATTGATGACATCACATGGGCGCGGGACCAATAAGCCTTTCCATCCGGCCGGTAGCTCATATGTGAGACACATCACAAGACCATAACCCTCTCCCCGACCTGCGCCACAGGACGAACTTGCTCAGCCCCTACTTCTGACTCATAAATCAGAATCCACAGGAGCGAAAGATGGCAATGACCTTAGCCAGCGTCCGGGCAGTTGATGACATAGGCGGGATCAGCTCCGCCGAAATCCACATTGGCCTGATGATTTTGATTGTCCTGGCGACTGTTCTGTCAGCCTTCCTCGCCGTCTGCATTCTCCTGCTGACAGTACCGCTGGCAGCACTGGTGTTCCGTAAGAAGATCGCGGCCCTGGGTACAGCGGCAAATACCAGAGCACCTCAAAGCGCACCGCAGCCCGGTCCACGACATATGGCATCAAACCCCGCCTCACGATTCCCAAGAGAACAGGTAGCCGCAGTGGAAACGCCGATGCAGGCGCCGCATTGGGGCTCAGACAGGCGCCAGGTTCATGCCGGGCATCTGCCGAATGCAGACCACGCCGCACCAAGCGTCAACTTGACTTCTAGATCTACATAGTTAGATTTGCTTCATGGAGAACTTGGGAAGGATCACGCCGGCAACTGCACTCGTCCTCGAAACGCTTTTGTCGGCGGAGAGCGTGTGGGGGCTGCAGATCGTCAAAGATACCGGCAAGAAGCCCGGTACGGTCTATCCCATCCTGGAGCGCCTCGAAGCAGCTGGCTGGGTCCAAGGGGAATGGGAGACATCGGAAGAACGCAAAGGACCAAGACGGCGTTACTACCGTCTCCTTGCCGATGCCCGTCCACTGGCGCAGGAATTTGTGAGAGCCCAAAAATCACGAACTGCCCCTGCTGCCCGCCCGTCGCCTGCCTTCAGTGCGGGCGAATGGAGCGCTGTATGAAGCCACAAGATGCAGTGCTTGCTGCATGTCTCGCTGTGACGCCGGCACGGCTTCGGCCGATCCGGGAAGAACAGTGGAGGGCAGATCTCCTCGACGGGCCAAGGATGGGGATATCCACTTCCGAACTGCTGTTTGCGGCTGCGTATTCGTCAGTTGCGTCCAGGATTTACGACTTGAAACATCGTGGCGCCATCATCCTGTCACGTATTACTAAGGGGGAAAATATGAAACCGGTACTAGGTGCATTGGGCGCAGCCGCAGTGTTGGCTGCCGTCGTTGCAGGCGGAATCCAGGCGAATGCCACAACCGGGCAAGACGTCGATTCGGCGTTCAAAGGGTCCGTGGCGGATCGACCCATCGCCGGCTATGAGGGGTGGTGGAACTCAGCGACCTTGGACGGCACTCCCACCGGCCCAGAGGAGACCGTGGCATTCAACACCAACACTGGAAAGATCGTCGACTATTCGAACTGGCGGAAGGCCGCGGCGGGTCAGCAGTTGTTAGTCGCTGATGCCCACTACGCCGTGGTCCCAGACCCGGCCTGGCCTGCTAGCTCGATTGTGATCATTGACATGGCCACGGGGAAAGCCATTGAGGATTTCCCTGTAGACGAGCGTGGTCGGGTCATTCGTACACGCGAAGACGGCTCGAAAACCGTCGGATGACTTCGCCCGCAAGACGAGTTTCTGCCATGAAGATGCATGTCGAGTGTTTTACATGGGGCTTATGCCACCGTTCATCCGCGCTATAGCATTCCGACAACGAGACGCAGGACCTTGACCTAATGTCAAGGTCCTGCGTTTTCGATATTCTAGCGCGAGGTTCTGATTAGTTGATGCGTACGCCCGTTACGGTGACATTCATGCCGAAGCCGTAGCAGTAGTCCCTCGGTACAACCGGACCACGGGGAATGCTTTGGAAGTATCCGCCGCTAGCCGGGGTGTAGTAGACATAACCGTTATTATTCCCCGGACAGACCTTGAAGATGTTGGGCATGTAGAAGTCCATGTATCCCGCGTTTGCAAAGCAATTCCTTGTAGTCGAAATCCCTGACGATGCTGTAGAAATCCACGTTGTTGCAGATCGGGTTGGTGATGCGGAGCTGCGGGGTCGAAGCAATGTCCTGTTTAATCGCTTTGACCTCTGACGCGGTGGTTGCGGGATAGTATTTCTTGATTTCCCCCAGGCTCTTTCCATGCACGACCATGTCCTTGACGCGGTACAAGCTCCGGACTTCATCGTCACCAAGTTTGCGGCTGTTTTCAAGGGTGATAACTTCGCCGGAGTCAATCGTCTCCCCGGCCGTTCCTTCACCTACGTGGACAATGCTGCCTGATGAGGTGCTCTCGCCGTCGGCGGCGACCGCAGCACCTGCGCCCATGCCCATCATGGCAGTCAGACCTGACTTGGCTCATTTGCTTAGTGCGTGAGTTTTGGGCTCCGGATGGCGTCGAGAATGGCCTGCTGCTCGGTGGCGATGTCGGGTGCGAATGTCTGGGTGGTGCCGTTGATGGTGATGATCGC
>NZ_JAPSHI010000030.1:0-43044 GCF_031180005.1 Paenarthrobacter sp.
GCGCCACCTCCACCATCGCCTTCGCCTTCACCGGCACCCAACGCACCGAAACCACCAAATAAACACAGCACCACAACAGCCCCGCCGGGCCTGATCGGTTTCCTTTCCCCCAGCCCGATCAGGCCCGGTGAAAACTCCAATGGCCCCGATACGCTTGAGCAGATGGCGTATCGGGGCCATTGGCCTCTAAAGCGACTTACGGCAAGAAGTGATCTAGGAGAAACGCCCCGGACGGAACGTAGTCAGCATGGGGTGCTTTTCGCCGCTCAGGATCTCGCCGGACAGCAGCTCACCAGCGATGAGGCCCAGCGTGGCACCGGAGTGCGTGAAGGCTACGAAGCAGCCCGGCACTTGGCCGAGTTCCCCGAAGACCGGTTCGCCGTCGCCTGGGATGGGCTTGTAGCCGATCTTCCAGGATGCCGGTTTGAGTTCGGGATTGCCCGCGATGAGCTTGGAGGATTCGTCGGCCAGCTCCTGGACGACGTCATCCGGGATCGTGAAGGTACCGTCGGCGTGCTCGGTGATGTGTTCCTCGTACCAGTCGTGATCCAGGGCGAAAGTGTTGCCGGGGTTGGGACGAACAGCAGCCCGGGGTGTATTCATCACTGCGGTGACCTGGTGCTCCACCGGCTTGGTAACCACCAGCATGGAAACCGGCGAACCGTTGGGGATCTCCACGCCCAGCGGCTTCACGACGGCGGGCGTCGCGGCACCGCAGGCAACCAGCACGGCGTCAGCGGGGTACGTTTCACCGCCCGCAGTTTCGACGCCGGCGGCCCGGCCGCCGTCGACCATCACCGAGGCCTTGCCGGCGTTAAGGACCAGCTGACCACCCAAGGCGTGGAATTCCTCCATCAGGAAGTTCACCAGGTCCGGCAGGCTGACCCACCCTTCGCCGGGGTTAAAGATGGCGTTCTCGGGTACGGCGCTGGCATCGATGCCGGGCGTCACAGAGGCGATCTCCTCAGGGGCCAGCAGCTTGGAATCGTAGCCAATGGACTTCTCGTAAGCGTGGCGGGCTTCGGTGACCCCGCTCTGCCCGGTCGCATTCCACATGAGTCCGCCCCCAAACTGCAGCCATTCACGGCTGGGGTCCGCTGCAAAGAGCGTGCGGTAGCGGTCAACGCCGGCTACCCGCAGCTGGTGATACGGCGTGGAGCGTTCACCCGCCGAATTGAGCCACGAGAGTGAACGGCCGGTGGCTTCACTGGCCAGGCCCTGTTCGGTCAGCAGGGTGACGGAGGCGCCTTGGCGGAGCAGGTGGACGGCGGTGGAGACGCCCAGGATGCCGCCCCCGATGACGGCGACATGCTTGGTGGAGGACATGGTTCTCCCTTTCTTTGAGGTAAATACTGCTCAACGCGCCTATGCGTACGCGTGGATGTTTTCGATGATCCTGAGGGTTTCCAGCGCTTCTGTCGGCTGCACTGGAAGAGTCCCGCCCCCACGGAGCGAGGCTGCCAGCTCCCTGTAAAACTGTGGATAGTCGCCCTTCTCTGCTGGCACTGGCGTAGCTGAACCGTCCACTCCCAGAAGCCCCCAAGACTCCTGGGGTTCTATGCCATAGGTGGCGTCCGACGGCGTGATGCCGGCCGCGAGGGCAGGTTCCTGGCTGTCCAGTCCCCACTTGGTGTATCCGGCTTTAGAGCCGAGGACGTGGAAGCGCGGGCCCACCTGAGCGGCCATTCCGTTCATCCACAGCCGTGTCCGGACGCCGGATTCGTGGCGCAGCGATACGAAAGCTTCGGTGTCGGCGGCATCCGAGTGAGGGCCGTGGTTGGCGGTCTCGCCGTAGCTCTCCTCCACAGGGCCGAACAACTGGACGGCTTGGTCGATCAGGTGCGCACCGAGGTCGTGGAGGATGCCACCACCCTCAGCCAACGTGGCCGAATCGCGCCAGTTCCCGAAGCCTTCCGGACACCACCATTCAAAGCGCGACTCAAACGTGCGCACCTCGCCTAAGGCTCCGTCCCGCAGTAGCCTCCGCAGCGTCAGGAAGTCGGCGTCCCACCGGCGGTTCTGGAAGACCGTGAGCTGCACCCCGGCGTCGGAAGCCCGCTCGGCAAGCTCCTCGCCGTGGGCGACGGTGGTGACGAAAGGCTTGTCCACCACGACGTTGAGTCCGTGGGCGATGGCCGTTGCACCGAGGTCGAGGTGCGTGAGCGGCGGTGTTCCCAGGACCACCAGGTCCAGGTCGCTGGCCAGGGCGAACATGTCCTCTGAAGTGGGGACAATCCTTGCCCGCGGGTAGAGCCGCCGGGCTTCGGCCATGCGCTGTGGATCTGCTGTGACAATGACGTCAAGGGAGTAGTCCGGGTCCGCTTCGATCAGCGGCGCGTGGAACACCTTGCCTGAGACGCCAAACCCGACGACGGCGGTCCGGATGGGTGCCGCTGTTGGCCGGCGCGTCACGGGATTCCCGCCCATCACAGGACTTCCGAAAGGAAGCGCTGCAGGCGTTCGCTGCGCGGGTTGTCGAAGAGCTCGGTGGGGGTTCCGATTTCCACTACTTCGCCTTCGTCCATGAACACCACTTGATCGGCCACTTTGCGGGCAAAACCCATCTCGTGGGTGACAACCAGCATGGTCATGCCGCGGCGGCCGAGACCTGCCATGAGGTTGAGGACGCCCTTGACCAGCTCGGGGTCAAGTGCACTGGTGGCTTCGTCGAACAGCATGACCTCAGGCTCCATAGCCAGTGCCCGGGCGATGGCGACGCGTTGCTGCTGCCCGCCGGAGAGGTCGCGCGGCCGGTGATCAGCCCGTTCGGCGAGGCCGACTTCGGCGAGGCGGCGCTGGGCGCGTTCGCGGGCCTCGGACTTGGACATTCCCTTGACACTCCACAGGGCCAGGGCCACGTTTTCCAAGGCGGTGTGATCCGGGAAGAGGTTGAAGTGCTGGAAAACCATACCAATGCGTGCACGGAGGATGTCCGGTTTGACCTTGAGGGCGCTTTCGCCGGCCAGCAGCACGTCGCCGCTCTTGGGTTCGTGCAGGCGGTTTACGCCCCGCAAGAGCGTGGACTTTCCTGAACCGGAGGGGCCAATGATGCAGGTGGTGGTTCCCGGTGCCACGTTGAGGCTGACGTTGCGGAGTACTTCAACGTCTCCGTAGGCCATGGTCAGGTTTTGCAGCTCCAGGCTGGAGCCGTGGAACTTCTCGATATCCTGGCTTGGCTGGTTGGTGCTGGTGGCGCTGCTGCTGCTTGTGAGGTTCACGTGTTGCTCCCGGTGATGAGCGGCGAGGCCGCATCGAGTTCCTTGACTTCCTTCAGCCCACTGGTGGGTGCCGTGGGACGACGGCGGCCGGTGCGGAACTTGTTATCGAAGTAGTTGACCAAGTGGGTCAGGGGCACCGTGATGATCAGGTAGAAGATGCCTGCCATGACCAGCGGTGAGAGGTTGCCGGACAATACTGCTGCATCCTGCCCTACCCGGAACAGTTCACGCTCGCTGACCAGAAGTCCAAGGAAGTAGACCAGCGATGAGTCTTTGACGATTGCGATGAACTGGTTCACCAGGGCTGGCAGAACCCTGCGAATGCCTTGCGGCACCACCACGAGGGCCATGGACTTGGAGTAGCTCATACCCAAAGCCCGGCAGGCTTCCCCCTGGCCTTTATCAACGCTCTGGATGCCTGCCCGGAAGATTTCACCGATGTAGGCACTCGCGATGAGGCTCAGGGCGATGATTCCCAGCGGGTAGGGAGAGGGCCCGAAGACCGACTGGCTCAACCGCGCAAATCCCTGGCCGATCAGCAGGATGGTGAGGATAGCGGGCAGGCCGCGGAAGAGGTCCGTGTAGATCCTTGCCGGGATGCGCAGCCACTTGGAGCGCGAGATGCCCATGACCGCCACCACCATGCCCATCACTACGCCGAGGATGGTTGCTGCGATGGAGATGATCAGGGTGTTGAGGAGGCCAACTCCGAGGAGCTGGGGCAGGACTTCGACCATGGCGTCAAAGTCGAGGAACGTGCGGCTGATGGTATTGAGCCAATCCATTGAGTGCTCTCAGACGTTAGGTGTTTGGGGCTTACTTGCTGGCGGTCGGAGCCGGGCTGGAGGTTTGCTCGGCTTTCGGAAGGTACTGCTCCGGCATCGGCGAACCCGGGAACCACTTCTCGTAGAGCTTCTTCCAGGTGCCGTCTTCCATTGCTTCGGCGAGGCCCTTGTTCAAGGCTTCCTTGAAGGCGGGCTTGTCCTTGGCGATGGCGAAGCCGGCGGGGGCATCGAAGGACGGAATGTCAGCGGCACTCACCAGGCCGAACTGCTCCTGGTATTCCTTGGCTGCCTCGTAGTCCAGGAAGTGGGCGTCCACCGAACCACTGTTGACTGCGGAGATGGCGGTGTTGTTGTCCGGGAAGCGGACCAGCTGCGCCGAGGTGAAGTTCTTGACTGCGTAGGCTTCCTGCAGGGTGCCTTGGACCACGCCCAAGCGCTTGCCGTTGAGGCCATCGGCGTCGTTGATGCCTGAGGTCTTGGTGGTGATGACCGTCAGGTATCCGGCGAGGTAGCCGTCGGAGAAGTCCACGGTTTCCTTGCGCTTGTCCGTGATCCCGATAGCTGCCACGCCGACGTCGAACTGGCCGTTGGCCACAGCTGCCAGAAGGCCGGAGAAGTCCTGTCCGGTGAAGACAACATTGTCTACGCCGGCGCGGTGGGCCACGTCCTTGAACAGTTCCACGTCAAAGCCGGTGAAGTTACCGGAGCTGTCCGTGAAGGTGTAGGGCTTGGAGTCGCCAAGGCTGGCGACACGGATGGTCCCGGGCTCAATCAGCCCGTAGGGGTTCTCTGCGGATGGCGAGGAGCTGGCGGAAGATCCGCCGCAGCCGGAGAGGGCGAGGATGGCCGCCAAGGCTGCTGCTGCGAGCGCTGCCGGGCGGAAGTTCAGTTTGATCACAGCGTTGTCCAATCGTGGGAGGGAAAGCGGTGCTGTCAGGAGCCGCTGAAAGTTATTGCTCGATGCGGGGTCTTGTTGAGTCCGGTCTCAGCCTCTAGGATTGAGACCGGACTCACATCGATTGATAAGAATGTAGCGGAACTCACAAAGCCGCGTCAACACCCCTCTTGAAAGGTGAACATGAGCACTGACGGATCCCGACGGCGGGACGTAACGGTTGCCGACGTCGCCAAAGCCGCGAAAGTTTCCAAGGCACAAGCCGCCCGCGCGTTAGGCAACTACGGCGCGGTCAGCGACGACGTCCGCGAGCGGGTCCTCGCCGCGGCCGAGGAACTTGACTACCGGCCTAATGAGCTTGCCCGCAGCATGAACACGGGCAAATCCAACACCATTGGCGTAGTGGTAGGCGACATCGAGAACCCCCACTTCGGGCTCGCCATGAGGGGCATCACGGATACCGCAAAGAAGAGCGGCTACAACGTCATCCTCATCAACACGGATGAAGAACGGGCTGCCGAAGTGGATGCAGTCCGCGTGCTTTTGGACAAGCGGGTGGATGGGCTCATCGTGGCTCCGGCTTCATCCGTGGAAACCTCGCACCTGCAGCAGGTCCGCGAGTCCGGACGCCCCTTGGTCCTCCTGGATCGCGCCGCCGCAGGGGTGGACGTTGAGACCTTCGCGGTGGACATGGGAAGCATTTCCTACGAATCCACCAAGCACTTGATCGAGGCCGGGCACCGGCGGATCGCCTTCGTCTCCACCGTCCGCACCGAAGCCCCCTATGTTGCAGGGATGGAGTTGGACTCTTCGCAGATCTCAGACCGCTTGGACGGGATCCGCCGTGCTTTCGACGATGCGGGCCTACCGCATCCCACGGACCTCATCCGGCTCAATGCCGGCGATGCAGACTCCATCATGCGGATCACACGGGAGCTGCTGAGCGGGCCGGACGCCGCCACAGCCATCATCGCCTCCGACGGCCTGATCGCCCTGAGCGTCGTGGAAGCCATCCAGGAATCAGGGCGCTCCATCCCGGATGACGTCTCGTTCCTTATGTACGACGATTTCGCATGGACCCGCCTCACCACTCCCCCGCTCACCGTCATCGCACAGCCTGTCTATGACATGGGAATTGCTTCGGCTGCTGCACTGATCAGGCAGATCGAGGGCAGGAAAGCCGCTGGGCCCGGCCCGGACTTGGTGGCGACTTTGATAAAGCGGGGATCCGTCGGGGCGCCCAAGGACGCTGAGGTGCTCAGCCAGGCGGGCGGCTAAGGGGTACCGGCGCCGAGATCGTCGGAATGCTGCCGGATCGCTGGTAGCTTCAGGGTGGTTTCGACGCTTTCCCCCGTTCTCGCCGGGAGACTACCCTTCTTCGCAGGGCGCCCCGGGAGGACAATGGGGTCATGAAGGTTGCCGACGGCGGCCGCTGGGCCTGGCCGCTCTTCCTCACCGCTTGGTTGCTGAGGAAGTACGGCACCAAGTCACTCACCGACCGTAAGCCGCGCCTGTACACCCCGGACCGGCCCCGCAACGTGCCGAACGCAGGATGATGGAACAGGAACTACTCGCCACGGCAAAAGACTGGGCACGCGCCATCGTGGAAAACGATGCCGCCCTCATCGCCACTTTTGTGACGGACGATTGGGTCATCGTTTCGGATTCCGGCGTCTCCCCTGGGAAGAAGTTCCTCGACTTGGTCGCCTCCGGGGACCTGACGCACTCAAGCATGGACATGGTGGGCGAAGCAAGAATCCGTATCTTCGGGGACTCGGCCGCCTTGACATCCCGCATCACCTCTACGGCGCATTACCGGGGCCTACGGTCCGATGCCGACGAATGGACTACTGATATCTTCATCAAGCGCGGAGACAGGTGGCTTTGCGCACTCACCCACTACACCGCAGTCAACCCGCACGAGTTAGGCGTCCGTTAGACGGAATCTGTGGTGATTTCCCCTTCCTCGGGGTCGTCGGCGGAGCGAACTTCATTCCGGATAATGCCCAACTCCTCGAGCCGGGCAGACATTCCAGCACCGTCCGGGGCATAGATCCACGGGACTCCGGGTGTAGGCTGCCCGCTCGACTTTGACCGCCCACCCGCGAGGACAGCTTCACCCGCGGACAGCTGGCGGATGGCGATGGCCCTGACGTTGGCGGGATGACGCTGGGCGAACTCGGAGTAGATGGCCTCGTCATGCTGCCCGTCATCGCCCACCAGCAGCCACTTGATGTTGGGAAACTCCTCTGCGAGGCGTTCCAATGAGGTCCTCTTGTGCTCCTGACCGCTGCGGAACCATCGATCAGGAGTGGGTCCCCAGTCAGTCAGGAGCTTGGGACCGGCAGGATACAGATTGCGGGACAGGAACCGGGACAGCGTTGGTGCGACATTCCACGCTCCGGTAGACAGATACAGCACGGGAGCAGTCGGTGCAGTCCTGGCGATCCGTTCGTACAGCACTGCCATACCCGGTGTGGGGGTCCTCGCGTGCTCGTTGAGGACAAAGGTATTCCAAGCTGCCAGGAACGGACGGGGCAACGCGGTGACCATTACGGTGTCGTCGATGTCGGACACTACGCCGAAATCGGCATCGTCCGCGACGATCTCCAGCGGAGCCTCAACGATTTCGGACTCCCCGGATTGCAGCGTGATGGTGTGCCAACCGGCGTCGAGAACTACCGGAACTCGCGCGTCGACTACTCCGCCGCGGTCAGCGACGACGTCGTGGATGGTGCCATCAATGGTGACCTGCACCTTCGCGTGGGCCACGGGCGCACTGGTGAAGTTGCGCCAGCCCCGCATGCTTTCCTGCAACGGGTTCGCGTGACCTGCAGCGTCCCGAGGGTCGCTACGGACCACACGCGCGAGGACCCGGACCCAGGAAGTGCTGCCGTACCCGGTGTAAGGAATGACGGTCTCCACCCGGCCACGCCGGATCGCAAGACGTGTCTGAAAACCAAGCCATGCGTCGTCGAGCCTCATGGCGAGGTGACGGCGACCTTTACTCAACGGCGTGGGGCCTTCATTGTCAGCGGCGTCGGAATGGGGGCGCGGTTTCATGGGACGGGGTGACATGTGTCCAGTCTTCCATGGCCGCACTTCATGGACGGGCTTCATTTCTAAACAGCAGTGGTGGGTGCCCTGCCTTCGTCGCCGTGCTGCTTACGTGCTTCCGCGGCCCGGAGCCGATCCAGCCTGTTCATGAGGGGCGCTGTTGTGGCCCCGTGCACCACGATGGAGAGTGCAACCACCAAGCCGATCAGGGCCCAAAGCCCGCGCGCCTCGGCGTCGAAGTTTCCATGACTCAATCCGTATCCCACGTAATAGAGCGAGCCGATCCCGCGAATGCCGAAATAGGAAATGGCCAGGCGTTCCCGGGGACCCGTCTTGCCGCCCAACAACCCGAACCATCCAGCCAAGGGGCGGACCAGCAAGAGGAACGCGAACGCTACCAACAGCTCCGGCCAACCGATTCCTTCCAAAAGTCCGCGGGCTATGGCGCCGCCAAGCAGCACCAGTATCACCACCGTCATGAGGCGCTCGATCTGCTCTACATAGCCGTGGAGAACTTGGTGGTACGCGTGGTGGCGCTCAGCGGAACGTATAGTCACGGCACAGACGAAGACAGCGATGAAACCGTAACCTTCCACAAATTCGGCCACTCCATAAGCCAGGAATGTGGCGGCGAGTGCCACGAAACCCTCGGAGTGTTCCGATAACCGGAAGCTCTTTCCTTTGGCGGCGAAAAAGATCAGGCTGAGGAGTTTGCCGGTGCCGAAACCGAGAAGCACCCCCACAACGATGCGCCACAGAACATCAACGAAAACCCATTCCCCCAGCCACCCCTCAGGGGATGCCCCCACCAAGCTGATAAGGATGGCCAGATACACAAACGGGAAGGCAAGGCCGTCGTTCAAGCCTGCCTCGGAGGTCAAAGCGAAGCGGACCTCGTCCTCGTCCGCGTCCTCTTCAGTGTCTGCAGGTTTTCCCACCTGGACCTCGGACGCCAGCACAGGGTCCGTGGGTGCGATCGCCGCCGCTACGAGGATGGCGGCGGCCAGGCCCAGGCCCAAAAGCCACAGGCCGAGTAGCGTCATCACCAGGATGCACAAGGGCATAACAATGCCGAGGAGGCGCCAAGTGCTGGACCACCCACGCCAACTTAGAGGCCTATCCAGCGCCAGACCGGCACCCATGAGCGAGATGATGACGCACACTTCGGTCAGGTGCGTCGTGAAATCCCCGTACTGGACGGGGTCCGGGTCCGGTAAGTCAGGAAGCAGGGTGAACGCCAGAATTCCGCTGCCCAAAAAGACCATCGGCATGGAAAGCGGCATGTTGCGCAACAACTTCGGCAGAACTGCCGCGGCCAACACCGCGAAGCCTGCCGAGAGAAACAAGATGCTGGGGACTTCAAACACGAAATAGTCTTCTTCCTGCCGCGCCGGACGCGTGTCAGAAGCCTAGTCGGCTGTGAGGGCTGCGTCGATCAGTACTTCAGCTGCTTGACGCGCCTGCCCAGCGGCATCGGATGTTCCTGCGATGGCCGCAGTGGTCTGGGCACCTTCGGCAAGGATGGCGAGTTGCGGCGCCAGGAAGCCTGGCGCGCCGGCCTCGCCGGCCAAACGGGCAACGTATTCCTGGAACGATTCCTTATGCTGCCGTGCATACTCGGCGACGTCCGGGCTGATGGCACCGAGCTCAGCGAAGCTGTTGATGAAACCGCACCCACGGAACGAATCCTGACAAAACCATCCGGCGAGGTAGTCGAAGATGGCAAGGAGTCGTTCCCGGGGTGCCCCGGCCTGCTGCACCGTGGCGTCGAGCCCTTCGGTCCAGGACTTATGCCTGTGCTCAAGCACGGCCATGACGATGCTGCTCTTTGAGGGGAATTCCGCGTAAAGCTTCTTCAGCGAGACCCCTGCCGCCGTCCTCAGTTCGTCCATGCCAACGGCTTGGATTCCCTTCGCGTTATAGAGCTCGTCGGCAGTGGCAACGATGCGTTCACGAACTTCGGAAATATGCATCCACCCATTGTACTTGCATTGAGAACGCACGTTCTCTACGATGGAGAACACAGGAAGAGAACGTACGTTCTCCGTTCACAGAAAAGGGACAACATCATGGGCTTCATCAAGGTCGGCACCGAAAACACCACGGACATTGAGCTCTACTACGAAGACCATGGAACAGGTCAGCCCGTAGTCCTGATCCACGGCTACCCACTGGACGGCGGCTCATGGGAAAAGCAGACGGCCGCCCTCCTCAACGCCGGATACAGGGTCATCACCTACGATCGCCGCGGCTTCGGCAAGTCCAGCAAGCCGACCACCGGCTACGACTACGACACCTTTGCAGCAGACCTGAACACCGTGCTTGAAACCCTGGACCTGCAAGACGTCGTGCTGGTCGGCTTCTCGATGGGCACCGGCGAAGTTGGACGATACATCGGCACCTACGGAGAAGCCCGCATCGCCAAGGCCGCGTTCCTGGCATCCCTCGAACCCTTCCTCCTCCAGACGGACGACAACCCAACAGGCGTCCCCTCGTCAGTCTTCGACGGCATCCGCAACGCCGCTATCGAAGACCGTTACGCCTGGTTCACCAACTTCTACAATGACTTCTTCAACACCGATAACTTCCTAGGCAACCGCCTCAGCGAAGAAGCGCTGCGGAATTCATGGAACGTCGCAGCAGGCTCATCCTGGTACGCATCGTTCGCAGTTGTGGATTCATGGCTCACGGACTTCCGCTCCGACATCGAGAAGGTCACCGTCCCGTCACTGATCGTCCACGGCACCGACGACCGCATCCTTCCCATCGACTCCACGGGCCGCGAGTTCACCAAGCGCCTCCCGTCCGCCGAATACGTCGAGATCGAAGACGCCCCCCACGGCATGCTCTGGACTCACGGCGCCGAAATCAATGAGGTCCTGCTGCGCTTCCTCGCCAAGTAGTAAATAAACGACGGCGGCAGGTCGCCTTGGTTCCCCTGGAACCAAAGGTGGCCTGCCGCCGTCGTGCGTTGACGTAGCGCACGTCACGCCCTTATGATTAATGAATCGATTCAAGATGTAACCTTCCTCACGCTGAATGACCACTTTGTTCAGTCCTGGATGGGAAGAGTTCTTGTTCCTTGCCAACGACGCCAGAGGAGTACAGCGACGTGACAGTCACGCACCGGAGGGATCTCAGCACCTCCCCCGAACACGCCACCGGGCCCGAACCAACCACTGGCCAAAAGGATCCGAAGAAGGCCGCAATGAGCGGTTGGATCGGAAGCGCGCTGGAGTACTACGACTTCGCTCTGTACTCACTGGCGGCGACACTTCTGTTTCCCACCATCTTCTTCCCCACCGAGAATGCCACCGTGGGCATCATCGCCTCGCTGGCCACCTACGCCGTTGGCTACGTTTCCCGCCCGCTCGGCGCCGTGATTCTGGGCGCCTACGGTGACCGACACGGGCGCAAGAAGGTGCTGGTTTTCGCGATGCTGCTCATGGGCTTCGCTACTTTTGCCGTCGGTCTCCTGCCCACGTACGGCCAGGTGGGCCTTCTGGCTCCCGTCCTCCTGGTGATCCTGAGGCTGATCCAGGGATTCGCCGTCGCAGGTGAACTCGGTGGCGCCAGCGCCATGATCGTGGAGCACTCCCCCGACGCCAAGCGCGGATTCTTCGCAAGCTTCAGCCTGCAGGGCACGCAGGTGGGCTCCATCCTTGCTACCGCGGTACTGATTCCGCTCGCAGCCCTCCTCCCTGAAGAGCAGTTCCACTCATGGGGCTGGCGCTTGCCGTTCCTGCTCAGTGCCGTGGTGATTGTGGCCGGTTACGTTATCCGTCGCCGTGTGGAGGAGCCTCCCGCCTACCTGGCCCATTCCGAGGACGCCAGCGCCAAGCGCCGCTTCCCGCTGGTCGACCTCCTGCGCACCCACCCTTGGGTTTTGCTCCGCTGCATCATCATGACCTTCACCAACGTCATCGGCATGGCCACCCTCATCTTCGGCGTCTCCTTCGCCACCCAAAAGGGCTACGGCATCGGCTTCTCCAGCAGTGAGTTCCTCTGGGTGACCCTGGCTGCCAATGTGGCCGCGGTGCTGACCATCCCGCTGTTCGGCGCCTTGTCAGACAAGATTGGCCGTCGAACTCTGATGGTGGCCGGCGGTATTGCCGGCGGGCTGCTGACTGTGGGTTACCTGTGGGCGATCGAACAGCGCAGCCTGCTCCTGGTCTTCGTCTGTGTCGTGATCGTCCAGGGCATCCTCTTCCAGATGTGGAACGCCACCTTTGCCACGTTCTTCCAGGAGCAGTTCCCCATGCGGATGAGGGTGACCGGCTTCGCTGTATCGCAGAACATCGGGCTCATGATCGCTTCCTTCTTCCCGAGCCTGTTCACGGCGATCGCTCCCCCGGGGTCCGCGAACATCCCCATGGTCATAGGCTTGACCACGCTGGGCATCTGCCTGGTTTCAGCTGTAGCAACCCTTTTGTCCTCGGACACCAAGGGCAAAACGCTCGAGGACCTGGAAGCGCGCTAGTCGTTGACCAGCTCGGCCGTCTCGCTCCTCGGCGCTACCGCATCCCTCACCTTCTTGCCCCGGGCATAACCCACGAGTCCGAGTGCCAGAATGCATGCAAGGGTGCCGAGGGCGAAGGCCTCGAAGGTGAACTGCGAGACGCCCCACGTTGCCTCGAAGTCGTACGGCAAGCCGAAGAGCACATCCAGTGTCCCCGGGAAGATTGCCACCCAGGACCCGATCAGGATCCACGCGAAGCAGATGTAACCGAGGATGCGGAAACCAGCGTCGGAGACAGGAACCTTGAAGGGCCGGTCGGCGTGGGGATACTTGCTCCGGAGCTTCACAGCCGCCGGGATGGCAAAGAGGTAGCTGAGCAGGAACGTCGAAATCGCGATGGAGAGGACCACTCCAAACAGGGCGCTGCTGGTGCCGCTGAGCTGCATGGCTGCCAGCATGAACAGCGTCGCCACCACACCTGAGAGCGTATTGACGCGAATGGGCGTGCCCAGCTTGGGGTGGAAGCGTCCGAAGAAGCCTCCGAAGAAAGAGCCGTCTGCCGCGGCCATGGCCTGCATGCGGTCGCTGATGATCATCCATGCCGCGCCTTGCGAGACCAGGATGAAGCAGAAAACTACGGCCGAAATAGACAGCATGATTTCAGCAGCAGGACCAAAGACGGTGTAGACCGTGGCTACTGCTCCAAACAGCCCGCCGATGCCGGTGATCTGGTCCAGTGGCACCACCAGCAGGATGGCAAGGATCGGGAGCAGGTAGCTTGCGGCGGCAATCATGGAGGAACGGGCAACAGAGATGGGAACATCCTTGGCCGGGTTCTTCATTTCCCCGGCGGCACTGTTTCCGGACTCGAATCCAAGGAACGAGAACAGCAGGAGTGGAGTGACGCCCAGGAAGCCGGCAAGTGTTGGCGAGAAGAAGCCCAGGTCCAAACCGTTGAAACCGTGCTGCAGCCCGTAAACCATGGTGACAATGATGAAGAAGGTCAGGAAGGCGACCTTGAGGATGGCGCCCAGTGAGGGCAGCCATTTACCATGCTTCAAGCTGATAATCGCTGAGGTAACGGTTATCCAAATGAAGAGCAGCTTGAAGATGTAATCGGCCGGGCTGCCGGCGTCCACGTGACCCACGTACTCGGACCAGGTTTCTACTGCGACGAAGGCCATGGCGCCACCGACCCAGACGGGCTGCGTCACCCAGGTGAAAAGGGAAGTGATTGCTGCAACCACCCGGCCGAACGCCATCTTTGTCCACACGTAGACGCCGCCCTCTTCGGTGAAGGCGCCGCCGGTCTCGGCGAAGATCAGTCCATAGGGGACCATAAACGTGACGGCCAGGATGAGTGTCCAAGTGAAGGTTTCCCCGCCAAAGCCGGATACCTGTCCCAAGACCTCCACTGAGATAACGGCCGCGACCACCAACAACAGGATGTCGAAGCGGCCCAGGGATTTTTGCAAATGCTTGCTTTGCTCTTGCGCGAGCCGCGTTGAGGCTACTGGCTGATCCATGATCGATCCTTTGCTACTGCTTAAGTTTGCTACTGAGCAAGAAGGGTGGGAAGGGAGGGTGTCTTAGCGACGAGTGCGATGGGGAGGGGTGGACGGGCTTTCGTCTGCTTTGACCTGCCCGGCTCTGTCGATTGTGAGCCCAGCGTAGGCCTGTGAACTGCATCACGTAAACCATTGAATGGTGATGCATATCAGCGGATTTCCAGATGCACCAGATCAGCCGAACTGGATCCAGGTGGTCTTTGGAGCGGTGTAGTTATCGAAAGCATGCAGGGAGAGGTCCCGCCCGAACCCGGACTGTTTGAAGCCGCCAAAGGGTGTGGTGTTTCCCAGAGCATCCACGGTATTGACGGAGACTGTTCCAGCAAGGAGCTCCCCTGCTACGCGATGTCCGCGGGATAGGTTTGACGTCCACACAGATGCAGCCAGCCCGTAGTCTGTGGCATTGGCTAAACGCACCGCTTCCTCCTCCGTGTCGAAGGCGTGCAGCACAGCCACGGGTCCAAAAATCTCGTCGCGGTGGACGTCGTGATCCGCGCCCAGGCCGCCCAACAAGGTGGGCTCCAAGTAGGCATCTGATCCCCGGATCTCGCGCCGCTCACCGCCGAAAAGCACCTCACCTTCGGCGCGGCCGCGCCGAATCCAGCCTTCGACGTCGTTCGTGTGGGCGATGCTGATCAGGGCGCCGTTCCCTTCCACACCGGCCAGTGGGTCCGCGGGTCGGTAGCCTGCCGCCGCCTCGGCCAGCAGTTTTGCGAACTCGTCATGGATATCCCGTTGCACCAGGATCCGGGAGTTCGCAGAGCAGACCTGGCCTTGGTTGTAGAAGGCCCCGAAGGCCGCCTTGGCTGCCGCTTCAGGCAGGTCTGCCGTATCGGCAAAGATGATGTTGGAACTCTTGCCGCCCGCCTCGAGGCTAAGCCGCTTAAGGTTACTGCGACCCGAGGCTTCCAACAGGGTGCGGGAGACGGCAGTGGAGCCCGTGAAGGCCAGCGCATCAACGTCCATGTGGTGAGCCAAGGCCGCGCCTACTTCCCGCCCTGTGCCAGTAACGATGTTCAGCACGCCATCCGGAAGGCCCGCTTCCGTGGCCAATTCGGCAAGGCGCAGCACACTCAACGAGGTCTGCTCAGCCGGCTTGAGCACCACGGTGTTCCCGGAGGCCAGCGCCGGAGCCAGTTTCCACACCGCGATTTCCAGCGGGAAGTTCCAGGGCACGATTGCCGCCACCACACCGACGGGTTCGCGGGTCACCAGGGCGGTTGCCCCGGGCGGAACTGCCGGTAGTTCACCGTTCTGCTTATCCGCAGCCTCCGCGTACCAGCGCAACGTGGAGATAGCGCCAGGCACGTCAACAGTGGTGGTCTGCAGGATTGGCTTTCCACTGTCCAGGGTCTCCAAGAGCGCCAATTCATCAGAATGTTGCTCCATCAAGGCAGCCAACGCCTGCAACAGCCCTTTTCGCTTCTCAGCCCCGGATCTGGCCCACACGGGAAAAGCGCGCCTGGCGGCTGCTACCGCGCGGTCTACGTCATCGGTTCCGCACGCAGCCAACTCAGCGAGGACGCGACCATCAATCGGGCTGATCGTGGGTCGGGTAAATTCCGCGCTTGACGCTGTTCGGCGCCCATTGACGAAAGCCCTGCCATCGATCTCGAGGGCGTCGGCGCGGCCCTGCCAGTCCAAGGACAGTGTGGTTGAGGTGGTGTTCATGGTGACTCCTGATGAGGGATTTAGTGGTGGGAATTCAGTTGTGGTGTTGAGATGCGGGCGATGCGGAGGGCTGCGGAAGCCGCCAAGAGGCAAAGGAGTTCAACGCCCATGAGGTCGAGCATGGCTGTTTGGTGACCAGCTACGGAGGCGCCCCGGTTGTCATCGTGGTGCCCGTTGCCAGGCCCCAACAGCAGGACCAGGTGGATGAGGATCATCACCGCGCTCATCGCCAAGAGATGGCCGGCGGCACGCGGCACCGCCTGCCGGGAGTAGAGCCGGGACCGATTGCGGGAACAGGCCATGGGAGCCGCGCAGGTCAAGCACGCAGCACCCATCGCCACCATCCACCAGGCCATGGCTCCTGCCGGACTACTTGCCGCCGCCGTCACGTGGGCTATGGCACTGCCCGTAGCGGCAACGCCCACCAGGCCCGCAGGAATGGGCATGGTTTTGCCGAGCCGCCTGGGGAGGCGGGATTGCTGGTTCATGGTTCTCCTGGTCGCCGGCGACGTTTGGGTCAAGGACTTTACGCCAGCCTGTGAGGTGGGTAACATCAAAGCGTTGGTTGAACAGTTGTATCATCAAAAAACGACTTCAGGAAGTGCCATGACCCTTCAGACCACCCCCTTGGCCGCAACGACGCAGGCTCCGCTGGGGCAGCATCCGCTTGAGCAGCTCTCGGCAGAGGAGATCCATCAGGCCCGCCGGATTCTGGCAGACGCCGGCCTCGTCGCAGAGACCACCCGCTTCGCCTACCTCGGCCTGATCGAACCGCCCAAGGCCGCCTTTCAGGGAGATGTCGCAGATTCCCCTCGCTTGGTCCGGACCATGCTTTGGGACGCGGCACAATCGCGTTCCCTCGATGTCAGACTGTCCCTGACCACCGGACTCGTCCTTGATACGCGGGAATTGAACCCCGCAATTGATGGCCAGTTGCCGGTCCTGCTGGAGGAATTCGGGATCATCGAGGACATCCTGGCTGTAGATCCACAGTGGAACGCAGCACTGGCCAGCCGTGGACTGACCCCGGCGCAGGTCCGTGTAGCTCCCCTCTCAGCAGGCGTCTTCGAGTACGGGAACGAGGAAGGCAAACGACTTCTTCGCGGCCTCGGATTCCGCCAGGACCACGCCGCGGACCACCCGTGGGCCCACCCGATTGACGGGTTGGTGGCCTTCGTGGATGTGGAAAACCGCCGAGTCAACCACTTGATCGACGACGGCCCCGTGCCGGTCCCGGAGGTCAACGGCAACTACACCGACCCCACAATTCACGGCGAGCTCCGCACGGACTTGAAGCCGATAGAGATCACCCAGCCAGAAGGTCCCAGCTTCACGTTGGAGGGCAATCACTTGTCATGGGCAGGCTGGGATCTACGCGTAGGCTTCGACGCCCGCGAAGGATTGGTGCTCCACCAGCTGCACCACTCGCACCAGGGACGGCGTCGGCCAGTGGTCCACCGCGCGTCCATCTCCGAAATGGTGGTCCCGTATGGCGATCCTTCCCCTTATAGGAGCTGGCAGAACTACTTTGATTCCGGCGAGTACCTGGTGGGCCGCGACGCCAACTCGCTTAAGCTGGGTTGCGACTGCTTGGGTGACATCACGTACATGTCCCCGGTGGTGGCTGATGATTTCGGCAATCCCCGCGTAATCGACAACGGCATCTGCATCCACGAGGAAGACGCGGGAATCCTGTGGAAGCACACGGACGAGTGGGCCGGCTCCAACGAGGTTCGACGCAACCGCAGGCTGGTGGTCTCCTTCTTCACTACCGTAGGGAACTACGATTACGGCTTCTACTGGTACCTCTACCTGGACGGCACCATCGAGTTTGAGGCGAAGGCCACGGGCATTGTGTTCACAGCAGCACTACCGAATAAGAACTACGCCTACGCTTCGGAGATCGCTCCGGGCCTCGGCGCCCCCTACCACCAGCACCTCTTCAGCGCCCGGCTGGACATGATGATCGACGGCGACACGAACCGGGTTGAGGAACTGGACCTGGTGCGCCTTCCCAAGGGACCGGGAAACCCGCACGGCAACGCCTTCACCCAGAAGCGCACAGTGCTGTCCCGCGAGTCGGAGGCAGTCCGCGATGCCGATGGCACCACGGGAAGGGTATGGCACATCAGCAATCCCGACTCCTTGAACCACCTTGGCCACCCCGTGGGCTACACCCTCTATCCGGAGGGCAATCCCACGTTGGCCATGGCCGATGATTCCTCCATCGCTTCGCGGGCCGCTTTCGCCAAACACCACCTGTGGGTCACGCAGCACGCCGAGGACGAGCTCTACGCCGCCGGCGACTTCGTCAACCAGCACCCCGGAGGTGCCGGGCTTCCCAGCTACGTGGCCCAGGACCGGGACATCGATGGCCAGGACCTCGTTCTGTGGCACTCCTTTGGCCTGACCCACTTCCCCCGCCCCGAGGACTGGCCCATCATGCCCGTTGACACCACCGGCTTCACGCTGAAGCCACACGGTTTCTTCGATCAGAACCCCACGCTCAACGTGCCTTCCTCTGCCACCGGGCATTGCGCTCCTGCCGATCAAAGCGGCGGCGGCTGCGGACACTGACGGTTTCACCCGCGCCCACCATTGCGGGAGGGCGCCCCGGCGTTCCCGCAGTGGTAGGGTGCTCACGGTCCCGCCATGGCCACCCGCCCGAATTGAAGGAGCAGCATGCCTCGCTTGGTTGATCACGAGGAACGTCGCCGTTCCATCATCGAGACCACGTGGCGGCTGATTGCTGAGCAGGGCATCGAGAACGCCAGCATGCGGGATATCGCCCGGGAGTGCGGCTACGCGGCACCGGGGGTGCTGGCCCACTATTTCCCCAATAAGGACGCCCTGCTGCTGGCGTCCTACGAGTTGATCTGCGAGCGAACCAACGAACGCATCGCGGCTGGTACCGCCGGCCGCCGCGGGCTTCCGGCCCTTCGGAGGTTGTGCCTGGAAATCATCCCGGCCGACCCCCTCACAGTGGTGGAAGCCCGGGTTGCGGTTTCGTTCTGGCAGCGCGCGCAGACGGAGGACGCGCTGCGCTCCGTCGGCAGGGAGGCCCTGTTGCACTGGCGCGGGCTGGTGATGGGTTTCCTTGCCCAAGCAGAGCACGACGGCGCATGCGAACCTTTGGCGGACCCGGATGCGGTGGCCGATGAGCTGCTGAACCTCATGATGGGCCTGCACGTGACCTCCATGCTGGATCCGGATGCCGTTACTGGTTCCCGGCAGCGGCACCTGGTGGAGCGTGCCCTTGCGCGCTTGGCTGTCCGGAAACAGCCCGCCTAGCTTCGGACCGAGCGCGCAGCAACTATTTGGTGCCGCACCGCCTGCGCTACCGCCCGCACCCTGGCCGTGGGGCGGTGAGACCTGAGGTGGGCCAGAACTGTCTTCAATTCCGGCACCTCGTCGCGGATTTCGACGGCGGCGAGCTGGCCGCCGTCGTACGTCAACTGGTGTTGCGGCCGCTGGTGCAGGATTGAATAGCCGAGGCCCCGGGCCACGAAAGTACGCACTGTTTCATAGCTGGCCGAACGGAACCTGACGTCGGGTTCCCGGCCACCGAGCCTGGCGATGGAGAGCATGAGGTCGCGGGTGTGCGGCAAGTCCAGCAGCACGAAGGGTTCATCGCTCAATGCGGACAGCTGAACTGTCTTTGACCCGGCCAGCTTATGGTCTGGTGGAAGTGCCACATAGGGCCTGACGGTATCCACCACCGAACTGGCTATCGCTTCGGGAAGGTCGAGGTCGTAGCACAGCGCCAAATCCGCTTGGCCACTGAGCAACGCGGCGATGCAGCCCGAAGTATCGGTTTCGATGACTTCCGCTTCGAGGGCGGTGTGGTCTTCCCGCAATTTCGTCAGGACACCGGGCAGCAGGAAGGGCGCCAGCGTGCTGAAGCAGGCAACACGGATCCGACCGGAGACGCTTTGGTGTTCACCCCGTGCGTGGTCAATGCTTTCCTCAACCTGAGCCAGGATGGCTTGGGCGTCCCTGACGAACAGCTCGCCTGCCGGTGTGAGCACCAGGCCTTTTGAGCGCTGCCTGATGAAGAACTGTGTTCCAACGTGCCGCTCCAGCTGAGCGATGGCCGCTGAGACTGCCGATTGGGCCACGTTGAGCCGAACGGCTGCCCCTGTCATGGACAGCTGGGCTGCCGCTTCCACGAAGTAGCGCAACTGCGTGAGTGTCACATCCATGAGAAGAGGCTACTCCATTCATCGGAAAAGTCGATGCAATCGTTCTAAAAGAACTGTTGGACAGATTTAGAGCACCACAGGAAGCTGAAGAAGACGAGCACGCGTCCAAGAACTGAAAGGCAAGCCGCGACATGAAGCACCACCGTATCCGTACGTTCAACACGAAAGAGACCTATCCCGAGCAGAACCTGGACAACGATCTGTGCCAGGCCGTGGTGGCCAATGGCGTGGTTTACCTCCGGGGCCAAATCGGACAGGACCTTGAGACGCGCGAGTCCGTGGGCATTGGCGACGTCGAAGCCCAAACGGAGAAGGCCATGGCCAACATCGACATGTTGCTCAAGGAGGCGGGCAGCAGCCTTGAAGACATCGTCAAAGTCACCGTCTACCTCATCGATCCCCGTTACCGCGAAACCGTCTACCGCACCATGGGCCGCTGGCTCAAAGGCGTTTTCCCCGTCTCTACGGGCATTGTGGTCCAGGCCTTGGCCCGTCCGGAGTGGCTCGTGGAAATTGACGCCACTGCCGTGCTCTCCGCGGGTACCTCGGAGGGGCGGTCATGACATTCAGCATCGCGGCCACAGACGGCAGCGGCAGGTTCGGCATAGCGGTCTCCTCGTCCTCACCCGCTGTTGCCGCCCGGTGCGCGCACCTGCGCGACGGAATCGGCGCCGTTAGCTCCCAGAACATCACCGATCCCCGGCTGGGAACAGCGTTACTCGACCGCCTGCAGGCGGGCTATTCCGCGCAAGAGGCGATTGACGCCGTCGTGCAGGAATCAACTGCCGTGGAATATCGCCAGCTGGTGGTCCTGGACGCAAGCGGCGGATCCGCAGTGTTCAGTGGTGAACATACCCTTGGCGTGGTTGGCGAGGGCCGGGGTGCAAACAGTGTGGCTGCCGGCAACATGCTCGCTCATCCGGGTGTTGCCCAGGCCCTCTGCGACGCCTTTGAAGCTACAGCCGGGGAACTTGAAGTGCGGCTGATGGCTTCCCTTCGTGCGGCCGAAGCAGCCGGTGGCGAAGCCGGACCCGTGCGGTCGGCCGGCATTTCGGTGGTGTCCGGACACGGCTGGAGGGATACGGACCTGCGTGTGGACTGGCATGACCACCCGATCGAGCAACTGGAGGAGCTCCTGCACGTCTGGCTGCCGCAGCGGGAGGACTACGTAGTTCGCGGCTTGGACCCCGCCGCTTCCGTGAGTTATGGGGTGGCCGGCGATGAGCGCTGAACCGGCAACCACCACCAATCCGGCGGTTCAGCGCCAACGGGTGCTGGATTCCGTCACCGCACAGCAGCCCCACCTGATCCGACTCTCGGAAACCCTGCACGCCAACCCTGAGCTCGGCTGGCAGGAACATCGTGCCGCCGACTGGACCGCGGAGTACCTATCCCTGCACGGCTTCGAGGTGGAAAGGGAGTACCTGGGCTTCCCCACCGCCATCCGCGCTGTTTTCGGAACAGGCTCCCGCCGCGTTGGACTCATGGCCGAGTACGACGCCCTTCCAGGCCTCGGCCACGCATGCGGCCACAACATCATCACGGCCGTCTCGTGCGGTGCCGCCGTGGCCTTGGCACAGTTCGCAGCCGAACACGATCTGACCGTGGAACTCTACGGAACCCCGGCAGAAGAAGGCGGCGGCGGAAAGATCGAGCTGCTCAAAAAGGGTGCCTTCCGTGGCCTGAACCTGGCCATGATGGCACATCCCAGCCCCGTCGACTCCGCCGAGGCCCGCCCCTACGCGGTGGCCCACAACCATGTGGAATATAGGGGCAAATCAGCCCACGCAGCTGCGTATCCCGATCAAGGCGTCAATGCCAACGACGCCTTCATTATTGCCCAGGTGGCTTTGGGCCTCCTCCGCCAACAGCTGCCTCCCGGTACCAGGGTCCATGGCATTCAAACACGCGGCGGCGAAGCACCCAACGCGATCCCTGAAAAGACAGAGGGCCGCTGGTACGTCCGTGCTGAATCACTTGCCCGGTTGGGTGAACTGGAAGAGCGCGTCCAGCGGTGTTTCGAAGCCGGGGCTGTGGCATCCGGCTGCGAGTTGTCGGTGACTCCGGAATCGGAACCGTACTCGGAGTTCCGCACGGACGAGCGGGCACTGGAGCTGTACGTGAAGCATGCGAAGGCTCTTGGCCGCGACTTCAACGCCCCGCCTGAGCAAGCCACCATGAACCGGGCTTCCACGGACATGGGGAATGTTTCCCAAGTGGTTCCGGCAATCCACCCCTATATAGGACTTGGCTGTTTCCCGGCGGCCAACCACCAACCCGAGTTCGCCGCGCATTGCGTCGGTGACGCAGCCAACCTTGCCATTCACGACGGCGCAGCCGCCTTGGCGCTCACGGCACTGGACTACCTGGCAACGTAGCCAGGAGTCCGGTGTCGGGAGCATTTCCAGGAAAAGGACCATGACACAACAAGAATCTTCTCCCTGCCCGGGAGTACGACGAGAGCACGACAGCCTCGGGGACGCAGACGTTCCCGAGGCTTCCTACTGGGGCATCAGCACGCACCGGGCCGTAGACAACTTCCCCGTCAGCGGACGAACCATCGGCACCCTGCGTTCCCTCATCTGGAGCCTGGGTGCCGTGAAATACTCAGCGGCACGGGCAAACGAAAGCCTGGGCCTCCTTCATCCGGACAAATCCGCAGCCATCCAGAAGGCTTCCTTGGAGGTCATGGATGGTCTCTTGGATGACCAGTTCGTGGTGGACACCATCCAAGGCGGTGCCGGGACCAGCACCAACATGAACGCCAACGAGGTGATTGCCAACCGTGCCCTGGAGCTGATGGGTCACGGCAAGGGAGACTACTCTGCGCTTCATCCCATTGATGATGTGAACCGCAGCCAGTCCACCAACGACGTCTATCCGACGGCCATCAAAATTGCACTGCAGCGGGAAATAACAAAATTCTGTGCGGAGCACTCCAGGCTCATCCAAGCATTTGACGCGAAGGCCGCGGAGTTCGCCGGAATCATCAAAGTGGGCCGCACCCAACTGCAGGACGCTGTGCCCATGTCCATGGGGCAGGAGTTCGGGGCATTCGCCGACACCCTCCGTGAGGATGGCCAACGGCTCCTTGAACTCCTTCCCCACCTGCGGGAATCAAACCTTGGAGCCACCGCCATCGGGACCGGCATCACTGCCTCCCCCGGCTACCGGGAAGCGGTGATCAGCGAGCTCAGTTCCATCACGGGATTGCAGCTCAGCTCCGCGACCAACCTCGTGGAGGCAACCAGCGATACAGGCGTCTTCATGCTCGTCTCCGGCGTCCTGAAGAGGGCAGCGGTGAAGCTCTCCAAGATCTGCAATGACCTCCGTTTGCTCTCCTCCGGTCCGCAGACGGGGTTTGGAGAGATACTCCTGCCCGCAGTGCAGGCCGGGTCCTCCATCATGCCCGGGAAGGTCAACCCGGTCATCCCGGAAATGGTCAACCAGGTTGCCTTCCGGGTGATTGGCGCGGATGCCACCGTGACCATGGCCGTGGAGGCAGGGCAGCTCCAGCTCAATGCCTTCGAGCCTGTCATTGCTGACGCTTTGCTTGAGTCGATCGCCTGGCTTACTGTGGCCTGCCGCCAACTCCGGACACACTGCGTGGACGGCATCACTGCGAACACGCAGCTGCTGCAGCAACGGATGGTGGAGTCCATCAGCGTCGTCACCGGATTGGCACCCTTGATCGGATACGCCGCCGCTGCAGAACTGGCCAAGGAGGCCCTCGCTAGCCATCGAGGCATTGCTGAACTAGTGATTGAACGCGGACTGCTTGACCCTCAGAAAATGGAGGCGGCTCTTTCGGCCAGGTCGCTTGCGGGGCTCGGCTAAAGCCAACCAGAGCAGAAAGGGGACCACGCCTGCTTGGCGTGGTCCCCTTTTGCGGCTCTGGCGTCAGACGGCTCCGCTCGCCACCAGGGCATTCTGCTCGTTGTGGGTCAGGTAGCTCCGTTGGATGGTGATCTGGTCGGCCACGTACTTGGCGTCGTGCCAGACGCCCCAGATGAAGCTGGATCCACGGCGGGACTGCCATGGCAGGCCCAGGAAGTAGACGCCGGGCTCGGTGGAGACACCGCGTTGCTGCAACGGCTTTCCTTTGTCATCGAAAGCGTCCACTTGAAGCCAGCCGTAGTCCACTGCGAAGCCTGTTGCCCACACGATGGAGGTGACTCCAGCCGCGGCGAGGTCCAGCTCATGGATGGGGTTGGTGAGGCTCTCCGGGTCCGGCCTGAGGAAACGGGCCTCGGGCTCCTCAGGAAGATCCAGGCCGTTACGTTCAACGTACGCGTCGGCTTCGTCCAGCAACTCCAGGTAGTGTGCGTCACCGTTCGCGATGTTGGTGCGGAGGTCGTCCGCGAAGCGCATTGTGCCGTCCTGGATCTCCAGGGTCCGCCCCACGAGCTTGATTCCGTTCTCGGCGAGCGCCCGGAAATCCACGGTGTGGCCGCCTTCTGCCCCGCTGACCGCGATGGTCACGTGTTCGGCGCCCAGTGCCGGGGTGGAGGCGTCCCACTTGCCCAGCACACCCAGCCACCAGCAGAAGTCCCGGCCACGGTAGTTCCGCGGGGGCCGGTCGTGGGGGCCAACGGAAAGGTACACCTGCCGGCCTGAACGCTGGATTTCCGCGGCGATCTGGACGCCGGAGGAACCGGCGCCCACCACCAGTACGGCACCTTGGGGCAGTTGGCCGGGGTTGCGGTACGAGCTTGAGTGCATCTGCATGAGTCCGGCGGTTTCGGGAACGACGGCGGGGATTACCGGCCGCTGGAACGGCCCTGTGGCGGCTACTACGTAGCGTGCGTTGTACTCCCCATCGGATGTTTGTACGTGGAAGCCTGGCGCTCCGGCGTTCCTGCGCACGGACTTTACTTCCACGCCGCAGCGGATGGGCGCGCCGATCTTCCCGGCGTACGCCACGAAGTAGTCGGCTACCTGCTCCTTGGATGGGAACGAGCCGGGCTCGATGTCGGTGAATTCCAGGCCCGGGAAACGATCGTGCCAGGCAGGCCCATTGGCAACCAGGGAATCCCACCTCATTGAACGCCACCGCTCAGCAATGCGGTGGCGTTCAAGAACGATATGGGGAATTCCCCGCTCGCTTAGGTGCTCGCTCATCGCTACCCCGGCCTGGCCTGCCCCTACGACGAGGACCTCAACCTCTTGGCTTGACATGTGATCTCCTATATGGCGAAAGGTCGCCCTTTTCTGTGACGGTTAATTCATTCTCACGTGCCCAAAGTGCATCTGCATAGTGAATAAAACCGCACAACCACATCGGAAATTACGATGATTGGCCAAGGGGACCACGTCGTCTTTTAGCGGGAGAGCTCCTCCAACAACTCCAAGACGTGCCGGTACTGGGAGCCCGTGGCGCGCGTCATGCCAAGCTCGCAGGTCCGGTTGCAGGAGGCGTGGGCAGCAGCATGCGTGTCCGCTACGTCCGTTGCCTGGCGTGCGGTTGCCGATGCCGTCAGTTCCGGATGCAACATGCCCCTATCGCCGGCGAACGCACAACAACCCCAGTTTTCTGGAATGTCCACACGATCCGCCACTGCACCGGCCACCACGCTGAGAGCATCGTTCAGGCCCATCCGCGTAGACGAACAGGTGGGATGCAGCGCCAAAGAACCAAGCTTTTCGTACTCGGGCAGGCGAGGCAGGATCCGTTCGGCTGCGAAGTCCACAGCGTCCACAATGCGCAAGGGAAGCTGATCCTCCGCCGGGACTTCGGATTCCACCGCATGGCGCAGGCCTTCCGTACAGGATGACGCATCGCACACGATAGGTAGCTCACCATCACGGGTTGCTTGACGAAGCGCTGCCAAGGTTTTTGCTCTCATGGTTTCCTGGCCGTCGGCCATCCCCTTGGAGGACCATGGCGTTCCACAACACAGGCCGTCAATGCCTTGCGGCACCCAGAGGGTGAGGCCTACCCGGGCAGAAAGCTGCTCGAAGCTGTACTGCACCCCCTGGCCTGGCGATTGAGGAGACACACCTGCCGGACCGAACATGGTGTTCACGCAGGCAGGAAAGTACACCGCATCCACGTGCCCTGCAGGGATCGGGCGTTTCCGCGCTGACCCTCCGCCCGGCAGTTCCGGGGAATAGAGAGGTACGGTATCTGCTCCCAAGACGGCCCTCGCTGCCTTGTTGGGCGGCGTGATGACGGCCGCTGGAAGCTTGTCCACTACTGTCAGCGCAAGAGCCGCTCCCCGGCTGACACCTTCCCAATGCTTGGCGGCGGCGTTCCACGCACCGTTGGCGAGTTTGCCGGCGTCGTTCCTTCTCAGGCGCTTCACCAGTGAACCTGTGTTGATGTCCACCGGGCAGGCGGTTTGGCACATGCCGTCCACGGCGCAGGTGTCCACCGACTCGTACCCGTAGTCCCGCTCGAGCTCTTTCACCAAGGCCATGTCCCCGGCCAACCTCGCAGATTCGATGGCACGCAGTGTGACGATCCTCTGGCGCGGGGTGAGGGTGATGTCCTTGCTGGGACAAACCGGCTCGCAATAGCCACAGGAAACGCAGCGGTCCACTTCCTCCGCTACCGCCGGTGCCGTCTTGATGTGCCGGAGGTGGGCAGTCGGGTCCTCCTCCATCACCACCCCCGGGTTGAGCACGCCTGTGGGGTCGAAGAGGTGCTTGATGGTGCGCATGACGTCGTAGAGCTCGTCGCCGTACTGTCGGCGAACAAAAGGCGCCATGACCCGCCCCGTGCCGTGCTCCGCCTTCAGCGATCCTCCTTCGGCAAGGACCAGGTCCACCATGTCCTCGGTGAAGGCGCTGTAACGGTCCAGTTCGGACGTCGAGGCAAAACCGTCCGTCAGCATGAAGTGGACGTTGCCATCCTTGGCATGGCCGAAGATCACGCTGTTGCTGTAGCCGTACTTTTCAAAGAGCCCGATGAGGCCCCGACAGGTGCGGCCCAGCACGGGCACCGGCACCACAATGTCTTCCAACAGAGCCGTGGTGCCTTGAGGACGCGCCCCGGCCACGGAGGCATAGAGTCCCTTCCGCAGCTGCCACAACTGACCGCGCTCCCTAGCGTCTGCGGTGAATTGCGCAGGAGCCGACAGGCCAAGGCCCGTCAGGATTTCCGAACCGCCGACCTGAAGCTCTTCCAGTTGGCCGGCACTCCCCGCGGAGTATTCCACCAGAAGGGCGGCATGGTCCCGGACCGCAATGTCATGCACGACGGCGGGCGTTCCCTTGAGCGTCTGGCCCACCTTGAGTGACAGGGCGTCCATGAGTTCGATGGTTGCAGCTCCCGTGTCCACCAGCGCGGGCAGGGCAGCGTTTGCTGCCTCAAGGTCGGGGAAGACCAAGAGGCCTGCTGCAGCGTGCTGTAGCCGCGGAATGGTGCGGAAGACTGCCTCGGCGACGAATCCCAGGGTGCCTTCACTGCCGATGATCAGGTGCGCCAGGATGTCTACCGGGTTCCGGAAGTCCAGCAGGGAGTTCAGCCCATAGCCCATGGTGTTCTTCATGGAAAACTGCTGCCGGATCCTCTGCACGGAGTCCGGGTTGTTCCGGACCCTCTCGGCCAGCAGGGCCAGTCCCTGATACAGATCCGGCTCAACGGCGAGGAGCCTCTGCTCGGCGTCCGGCGCGCCAGTGTTCATCACCGTCCCCGACGGCAGCACTACGGTCAATGACTCCAACGTGCGGTACGTGTTGTCCACGGTGCCGCAGTTCATACCGGAGGAGTTGTTTGCTACTACCCCGCCGATGGTGCACGCAGCTTCACTGGCCGGATCAGGCCCGAACTTCCGACCGTAACGCGCGAGTCTGGCATTGAGTGCCCGAACGGTGACGCCAGGCTGGACACGGACCCGGGCGCCGTCGTCGAGCACTTCAATATCCCGGAAGTTCCGGCGAACATCCACCAGCACGCCATCGGTGACAGCCTGCCCGCTCAAGCTGGTACCGCCGGAGCGGAATGTCAGCGGCACTCCCTGGGCTGCGCTGGCACGCAGCAACCCACCAACGTCCGCAGCGCTCTTCGCCGTGACCACCGCCTGCGGAATCAACAGGAAATGCGAAGCATCGTGGGCATGCGCATGGCGATCGATTGCCCGAGTACTCACAGCGGCCGGATCCTGCACCGCAGCACGGAAGCTTGAGAGGTCAAGAGAAGCCACTAGGGCACCATCCAATCCAGTACGGGAGTGGATTGCATTATGTCAGCAGCTCGGCTGCCCTACGGGACGGTGACCACAATTTTCCCGCGCGTATGCCCTTCCATGTTGAGCCGGAAAGCATCAGCAGCCTCAGCCAATGGCAGTGCGGTAGCCACTTCCACCCGAATTTTGTGCTCGTCCACCAGGTCGGCGAGCTGCTGCAGTTCGGTCCCCACGGGATTGACCCACATCCAGGTGCCGCCGTGGCCTTCCACCTCGCTATCGGCGATAGACGCATGCCGTCCGTTGCTGGTTAGCACCTCCAGCGTTGCTTCAAGATTGCCGCCTACAAAGTCTGCCACGACGTCCACTCCATCCGGACGCAGCGTCTTCACCCGGTCAGCGAGCCCCTCGCCATAAGCAACAGGTTCGGCACCCAGCGACCGCAGGAAGTCGTGGTTCTTCTCCGACGCCGTGGCGATCACCTTCGCGCCACGCGCCACTGCGATCTGAATACCAAGTGACCCGACTCCGCCGGACCCGCCGTGGATCAGCACAGTCTCACCCGACGACAGACCCAAGCGATTGAGGACCTGGAAAGCGGTGAGCCCGGCCAAGGGAAGCCCTGCCGACTCGTTCCATTCCAATGACTCCGGCTTGCGGGCGAGCAGCCGCTCCGGCAGTGCGATGTACTCGGCGAAACTGCCGCCGTGGACGTAGTCCTTGCGGCCATAGGAGATGACTTCATCACCGGGCTTGAAGTGCGGAGCGTCAATACCCACAGCTTCAACTACGCCCGCAACATCCCAGCCGGGGATCGCCGGAAATTGGAGGTCCATGAATGAGTCCAGGTAGCCGGCCATGATTTTCCAGTCCACCGGGTTTACCGACGCCGCCTTCACCTTGACCAACACCATTCCCGGCCCAACCTTTGGCCTGGGCTGCTCGGTCAGTTCCAGGACGTCGGGGGTTCCGTATTTGCTATAAGTAATTGCCTTCATATGAGCGCCAACTCCCGTTTAGTGCCGCGTATTCCGCTGAGGCACGACGACGGCCTGCGCCTAGTCGAAAAAGCCGACAATGTACCCGATGAAGAACAGCAGCGACATCAGCACTACGACACCGATGGCCGCCAGCCACAGGAACTGCGTGCCCTTCCTGGGGCCGCCCTCGCCATGGCCCTGCGGACCGGCTGTTGACGACTCGCCGGGAGGGGTTTCTCCAGGGGGCACTCCCCCGCCCGGCTCCAAGCCGGTGATTTTGTCCTCATACGGGTCGGGGTTGCTTCCGGACACATTCACTCCCTCGATCGCAGTGCTGGTGCTGTTTTCAGATTACTCTCATGGTCGTGTCCCGCGTCGACGTCCGGACCCTGTACAAGGACGTCGTAGCCGTGATGTAGAGATCATGTCCGTCAACTCCGCCAAAGCAGAGATTGGACACCTTTTCCGGAACATCGATCGCGGTCAGCAGGTTGCCATCGGGCGAATAGACACGCACTGACGGTCCCGCGGACGTCCACACCCTGCCCTCGACATCCACTCGGAACCCGTCCGAAGGCGCGTCGTCCTCGAGCTCAACAAAAGTCCTGCCCTCTCCGCATGCGCCACCTTCCACCGGATAGGCGGCGATCCGGAACGGCACTCCACGGCTCCGGCCCGCCGTGTCCGAAACGTAGAGAAGCGATTCATCCGGAGAAAATGCAAGGCCATTAGGGTGCACCAGGTCCGTGACTACCGGAGTTATCTCCTGGCTTTTGGGGTCTAAACGGAAGACGTAGCAGCCGCCGTATTCCTGCTCGCCCTCATGTCCTTCCACCGTCCCGGCCAGGATCCCGTAAGGAGGATCGGTGAACCAGACCGTGCCGTCGCCGGCCACTACAACGTCGTTGGGCGAATTGAGCCGATGCTCACCGAACGCGTCAATCATCGGCGTCACCACGCCGTCGTGATCCCGCTCCACGCGCCTGCGTCCGTGGCTGCACTGCACCACGCTGCCGTCGGGGTGAAGCGTCCGGCCGTTGGTGTATTCGACGCCGGTGGCATACTCGCGCGTCGTGCCGGTGGCAGGAGAGAACTCAAGGATCCTGTTGTTGGGGATGTCGCTCCAGCGAACGGTCTGCCACAGCGGAATCCAGAGTGGGCCCTCGGCCCAGACAGTTCCTTCAAACAACTTTCCAGGGTGCCCGCGATCAGTTCTTCCATGAGCTCGAGACTAGTCGTTGGCAGGTTCCGAGCTGGGCTTCTGAGCAGGTTCTTTGGTCCTGTGTGTTGCGTCGTCGGCGGGCATCACAAGGACCGCCACAACTGTAAGGACGGCGCTGACGAGCACAGCCAGGAAGACGGCAGTGGAGGCATGCACGGTTGTTTGCGGATCGGGACCGCCGCCGGGACCGTTGGCGTAGATGGCGTTGGCAATGGCACCGAACACGGCAACACCGATGGAGCTGCCGATTGAGCGGGCAAAGAGGTTGGTACCCGTGACGACGCCGCGCTCATTCCAGTCGACACTGGTCTGTGCGGCAATGAGGCTAGGCGTCGCAACCAGCCCCAGCCCGAGCCCAACGATGAAGCATGCCATTGCCACCAGCAGAATATTGGGCGTCGAGGCGGTTAGGGCAAGGATGGCCGAGCCGATCACCGTGATCACGATGCCGATGATGGCCGTGTTTTTGAACCCGATTCGGAGGTAAAACCGGCCGGCTTGCGATGCACTGATCGGCCAGCCGAGCGTCAAGGCCGCTAACGCGAGCCCGGCCAGAAGGGGTGAAGTCTTCAGGGACCCTTCGAGGAACGTCGGGACGTAAGTTGTGATGCCAAGCATGACGGCGCCTACACCGAAAGCGACCATCGCCGTCGTCGCCAGCAGCCTGCGGGAGACAACCCAAGGTGGCAGTACCGGCTCCGCTGCCTTCCTTTCCACCAAGAGAAACACCAGGAACAACAAGGCCCCTCCGCCAAAGACTGCGAAGCTGATCGCGGAATCCCAGGGCCAGGCTTGACCGCTCTGGAGGGCCCCAAGGATGAGCAGGCTCAAGGAAATCGTCAGCAGTCCGGCTCCCAAATAATCGATGCGGTGCTTGGATCGTTCGACGTTCTCGTGGAAAGTACGGAGGAGCATCCAAGCCGCGATCAGGCAGAGCGGGATGTTGATCAGGAAGATCCACCGCCAGATTCCCAAGGACGCGAAAACCCCTCCCAGGGTTGGTCCCACAACGGAAGAAAGGGCCCACACACTGGCCAGATACCCTTGGACCTTTGCCCGCTCGGCAAGTGTGTAGATATCGCCGGCAATCGTGATCGCCACCGGCTGGACCGCGCCGGCTCCAAGCCCCTGGAGCACCCGGAAGGCGATGAGCGCAGGCATACTCCAAGCCAACCCGCAAAGAATCGAACCAAGCAGGAAAAGACCAATGCCACCAAGGATGATCGGCTTGCGGCCCACAACGTCTGAGAGTTTGGCGTAGACGGGCACGGAGACCGCCTGAGCCAGCAGATAGGCGGAAAAGAGCCAAGGGAACGAGGCGAACCCGCCGATGTCCTCCACGATGGACGGCACTGCCGTGGCCACAATGGTGGCGTCGATTGCCACCAAGCCCGTTGCGAGCATCAGCGCAATGAGTACGGGTCCGCGCCGGGACCGGAAGCCGACTCCTTCGTCAGGCACTGTAGTCATCTGCCCTTGCCCCCGCCTGATGTCCAGTTCTGCTGGTGGAGTCGTTCGAAGCCGTCCAGGAGGAGGTCCAGGGCAAACTCGAACTCGAATTGGTCGTCGCAGCCGTTCCCGACCACGGAATCGTCTTCATGCGCTGCCGCGGCAGCAATTTTGAAGAGATGTGGAAAGTTTTCGGCCATCTGCCGGGCCATGGCGGCCCGGACTTCAGCCGGCACCTGTGGTTGTTGGTCCCCGGCCTGCCCCGCAGAGTCATCGAAGACCTCTTGGGTAAAACCCCACATTCGGCTGCCCATGGCATGCATGACGTGGTGCGTAAGGTCCACCGAGAATCCGCCCGTCAGGAACATCCCGGCGAAGCCGTCCATATATCCCAGGACTGCGGGGGTTACGTTGGTGCGGGTCTCAATCACAGAGCGGGCCCAGGGATGCCGCAGGAGTACCTGCCTGGCCGAAAGGACCCGGAGCCGGACAGCGGACTTCCACGGAGCGTCCGGGACAGGCGGACCGATCTCACCAACAATGGTGTCCACCATGCCGCCGAGGAGTTCTTCCTTGTTGGCAACGTGCTTGTAGAGAGCCATAGGAACAACGCCCAGTTCCTGCGCGAGGCGGCGCATGCTGAGCGACTCGATGCCTACCTCGTCCGCGAGCGTGACTGCGGCGTTTAACACGCGGTCACGGTTGAGGGGGATGCGCCGAGCTGCCTCCGCTAGCTGGGTCATGCGGATTCCTTCCGATCGGCCGGGGTGCGGGTACGACCTTGACAGGTATACAGCGTACACCTAGTGTTTGGAACGTACAGGTGTACGGCGTACACCTTGCGTTATTCGTACCCTTCTCGTCATCCACCCAGAACGCAGGCAGAGTCATGACATCTCAAAAGACCCCACCCATCCGGAGCCACAGCCGCAGCCGCCGCCGCACGAAATGGGCCGTGCCCATGGCGCTGATCGTGCTCAGCCTCATCCCCGTGATCGCCGGTGCGGCGCGACTCACCGAGCTGACAGGCGGTGCAAACGTCACTCCGCAGAACGCCCGGTTCTTCGCTTCACCCATCCCGGTGCTAACGCACATCGTCACAGTCACGGTGTACAGCCTGCTGGGAGCCTTTCAGTTCGCGCCCACACTTCGACACGCTTCCCCACCTCGACGCGGCAGGCAATCGTGGCATCAAATGGCCGGACGCATCCTGGTGCCGGCGGGCCTGCTCGCAGGCTTGTCCGGCCTGTGGATGTCTCTGTTTTACGCCCTACCGGAGGGAGACGGCGAAGCACTTCTGGTTCTTCGACTGATCTTTGGCTCCGCCATGGTTGCGAGCATCATCATGGGCCTGTTCGCCATCCGCCGGCGGGACTACGCCACACACGGCGCATGGATGACACGCGCATACGCCATCGCACTGGGCGCGGGAACGCAGGCCTTCGTGTTTCTGGCTTGGATGCTGGTTGTGGGCCCCACTGATGAAACAACACGGGCAGTGCTCATGGGAGCATCCTGGGTCATCAATCTGGCGGTGGCCGAGTACTTCATTCGACGACGGCGGGCCTCCCATAAGTTCCGATGGGAACCTCGGGTGACCCGCCGTCGTCGTGAACTTAGCGGTACTTAGTTGTTAATCAGGTCGTGGACCACAATGGTCTGATCGCGGTCCGGACCGACGCCGATGGCCGAGAAGCGCGTGCCTGACAGCTTTTCGAGGGCCAGCACGTAGTTGCGCGCGTTCTCCGGGAGGTCTTCCAGGGTGCGGGCACCGGTGATGTCCTCGGTCCAGCCGTCGAAGTACTCGAAAATGGGCACTGCGTGGTGGAACTCAGTCTGCGTCATGGGCATTTCATCGTGGCGCACACCGTCAACGTCGTAGGCAACGCATACGGGGATCTGCTCAATACCCGTGAGGACGTCCAGCTTGGTGACGAAGTAGTCCGTGAAACCGTTGACCCGGGAAGCATGGCGGGCAAGGACGGCGTCGTACCAACCACAGCGCCGGGGACGGCCGGTGTTCACACCGAACTCGCCACCGGTCTTCTGCAGGTAAACGCCCATCTCGTCGAACAGTTCCGTGGGGAACGGGCCGGCGCCAACACGCGTGGTGTAGGCCTTGATGATGCCAATGGACCGCGAAATGCGGGTGGGGCCAATGCCGGAGCCAACAGACGCGCCGCCGGCTGTGGGGTTGGACGAGGTGACGAACGGGTAGGTGCCGTGGTCTACGTCCAGGAACGTTGCCTGGCCGCCTTCCATGAGCACAACTTTGCCCTCATCCAGGGCGTTGTTGAGGACCAGCGTGCTGTCGATGACCAGTGGGCGCAAGCGCTCGGCGAAGGACAGGAAATACTCCACGATCTCGTCCACCACGATGTCGCGGCGGTTGTAGACCTTGACCAGGAGTTCGTTCTTCTGGCGCAGCGACCCTTCCACCTTCTGGCGGAGGATCGATTCGTCGAACACATCCTGGACACGGATGCCCAGACGGGCCACCTTGTCCATGTATGCCGGGCCGATGCCGCGGCCAGTGGTGCCAATGGCCCGGCTGCCGAGGAAGCGCTCCGTGACCTTGTCCAGGACCTGGTGATACGGAGCAACCAGGTGCGCGTTGGCTGAGACGCGCAGGCGGGACGTGTCCGCGCCCCGGGCTTCGAGCCCATCGATTTCCTGGAAGAGGGCCTCGAGGTTCACCACGCAGCCGTTGCCAATAATAGGTATTGCGTTAGGGCTCAGGATGCCCGCGGGAAGGAGCTTCAGCTCATACTTCTCACCGCCAACAACCACGGTATGCCCGGCGTTGTTACCGCCATTGGGCTTAACCACGTAGTCAACGCGGCCACCGAGCAGATCGGTTGCTTTGCCTTTGCCTTCGTCGCCCCACTGGGCTCCGACGATCACGATAGCGGGCATGGGATCCTCCCCCATTCTTTCGGGCCCGGACCCAGCCGGATGACCAGGACGAGACGCCGTACATGAGAATGCCCCGACGTAGCTGGTGCAGCCTGCCACAAGGCACGGCATACGCAAGAGTTTCGGGGCTCTTACCAGCCAAGTTTAGCCGATGACAACGGTTTCTCTGGTGTTTGGCCGGTGTAAGCCGACTTCCGCCGTCGAGAATTGCCTGTCGTCGTCGAGACGCCCGCCACGTTCCGGGCAACACGCCGTGTCGCATTCGGGGACGCGCCGAAGCGGCACCTGTTCACCCACATAGTCCGGTAAGGTTAGTTAGCCCCCAACAGCACCCTTTGAGGTTCGGCTGCGGCATGCCCGCGGCACCTTGGAACGGTGCGCTGTAACACCTAGGAGACCTAACCCCTGATGCAAGAACTGGCGACTGAATCACCTGAAGAAATCCTCTGGAACCGCCGCTACGAACCGCACATCGCCGAGGTCAACGAGCTGTGCGATTCCATCAAGGAGCAGAAGCCGGGAAGCGAGGTCCTCTACATCGACCCCGCCCACAGCATGGATGACTGCCGCATCGTCAGCCTTTTCTCCAACCAGCGCACCAACACCGGCGAAGGTTTCATCACCCCGGGTGACGAGGAAGCCAACACGCGCATGCTCGGCATGCAGTGGCAACTGGGCCTGCGTCCTGAGCTCATGATGCCGTGGAACGCCTACCCGTGGATCGAGCCCAACGAGGAACCGGGCAAACTCACGCCGGCCAACATCACCGAGGGTCTCAAGCCGCTCCTGCGCCTCCTGCAGCTCCTGCCGCGCACGTCCGCCCTGGTAGCACACGGCAACGAGGCACATCGCCTGGCCGATCAGCTCATGAAGGCCGCACCGGCCAGCATCGCCCGCCGCGGCTTCAAGACCTTCAAGGTCCGGTCGTTGGGTGGCCGCTCCTTCGCCGGCACCCCGGCCCGCCAGCAGGAATACCTGGACGCCATCCACGGCGCCTATGCCGAGGCAATGGCTCGCACGGGCATTCCGCGCAAGGCCTAGTCTTTCGTTGCGGGGCCCGCTTTGCGCCCCAAATCCTCGGGTTAGCCCGCAGACCAGGCCTCACAACGCACGTACGACGGCGGCCCCCACCTTTTGGTGAGGGCCGCCGTCGTCGTTGGGGTGCTTGTGCTGAGCGTGTCGGGCTGGAGGCCTTAGCCGACCAGCATGCTGCGGAGATCTTTCAGGATCAGCTGCGCGCCTGTGGGACCGAGGCCAAGGAACCAAACGTCGTCGCTGACTGACTTTGCCTGGCCGGTCTTGACTGCGCCAAGCTTGGGCCAGACTGCGCCTTCAACCACGGAGGTTTCGCCTGTTGCTGCGGGATCGCCGTAGCTGCTATAGAAGATCCAGTCGGCGTCGCCTTGTTCGATGTTCTCGGCTGAAATCTCGGCAGCGAGTTCATCAATGTTCTGGTTCTCGGGACGGGCAAGGCCTGCGTCCTTCAGGATGACGCCGATCAACGACTTGTTCGCATACAGGCGGATCTTGCCCGGCAGGAATCGGACCAGGGAAATTTTGGGATCGCCCTTCACGTCTGCCTTGAGGGCATCCGCTTCGGTCTGGTAATCGTTGAGCGCCTTGACCGCTTTGTCTTCCTCGCCCAGGGATTTGCCCACCAGAAGGAAGTTTTCTTTCCACGGGAAGCCGGGGCGGATGCTGAAGACCGTGGGAGCGATGGCGGACAGCTGCTTGTACAGCTTGTCGGCGCGGAGCTGGCTGCCCAGGATGAGGTCCGGCTTGAGAGCTGCGATTGCTTCAAGGTTGAGGTCCTGGATGGTTCCTACGGAAGCCACATCCTTGACCTTGTCGGCCAGGTAAGTGGGGACAGGGTTGGCGCCCTCAGTGGTGGCCATGCCCACCGGCGTGATGCCGAGGGTCACGACGTCGTCCAACTCGCCGGTGTCGAGGACCACCACGCGGGTGGGCTTCTTCTCCAGGGTGGTCTCACCGTTGGCGTGCTTCAGGGTTCGCGGGAAAACACCGGGGGCGGCGTCCGTGCCCAGCTTGGCCGTTTCCTGGTCGGCGGTGGTGAATTTGGAACCGCCCGTGGCAACATCTGCGTTGCCGGCAGCCGAACCTGACCCACCACTGGTGCCGCAGCCAGCAACGAGGCCAGCCACCAAGGCCACTCCGGCCACCTTCATAGCGAGCTTACGCATGCGGGATGCCTTACGCGGCTGCACTTCAAAATCGTCATTTTTCACTGGGTAAGGCTAACCTAATTAAGTCACACATTCGTGACGTTGTGACGACGGTCACGGAATGACCGTCAAAATCCTGCCCCTCTTCGAAATGGTCCCCTGCTGTGTCCCCATCAACGGCGTTATGTCCCAGGTAGTCGCTCCCGCCCTTCCGGCCGCAAGCGCAGTAGCCAGTTCCGGCGTCGTCAATAAGTCCCGCTGGCGGATCCTCTTTCTGGCCTTCGCCGCAGCAGTCCTTCTGGGCGCGACGATCCTGAGTCTCGGTGTGGGAGCAAAATTCATCCCCGCGACTACGGTCCTTGAAGCGTTCACCAACCCCCAGGACACGGCGGATCACGCGATCATCCTTCAGAATCGGCTGCCGCGTACGTTGATGGGCATCGCCGTCGGCATTTCCCTTGGCGTGGCCGGCGCGCTCATTCAGGCGATCACACGGAATCCGTTGGCCGATCCTGGCATCCTGGGCGTCAACGCCGGGGCTTCTTTTGCCATTGTGATTGCCATCGGCGTCTTCGGGGTTGGATCCCTCAGCGGCTATATCTGGTTCGCATTTGCCGGGGCCATCCTGACAACCGCGGCGGTCTACCTGATCGGCACCTCCGGTAGGAACGTGGTGAATCCCATCCGGCTGACACTCGCCGGTGTGGCGTTGGGCGCGGTCCTCACCGGCATCGGCTCGGGACTCACCCTCCTGAACCCCAAGGCCTTTGACCACTTGCGCTCGTGGAGCATCGGTTCGCTGGACACCCGGAGCATGGAGTCGGTCATGACTGTGGCTCCCTTCATGGCCGCCGGACTGATCATCGCCCTGTTCTGCGTTCGCGGCCTCAACGCCGTGGCACTGGGCGACGACCTCGCCACCTCCCTGGGCGCCAACGTCAATCGGACCCGGATCCTGGGCGTTGTGGCTATTACCCTCCTCAGCGGAGCAGCAACCGCTGGCGCTGGTGCGATTGGTTTTGTGGGGCTCATGATTCCGCACGTGGCGCGGTGGATCGTCGGCCCGGACCAGCGCTGGATCCTGGCCACCACCGTAGTGCTCTCCCCCATCCTGCTCCTGGTGTCGGACGTGGTGGGCAGGATCGCCGCGCCCGGCGAGCTCCAGGTGGGTGTGGTGACGGCGTTCATCGGCGCGCCGGTACTTATCGCGTTGGCTCGGCGCCGGAAGGTGAGTGGGCTATGACGCGATTAGACCCAAGAAGCCCGGATTTTGGCCGGTCTACAGTCCTGGTCCGCAACCGCGGGCTGAGCCTCCGCTTTGACGTCCGCAGCATCTTTGTCTGTATCCCGTTGATCCTCGCGGCCCTTACGGTGGCGATCGTCAGCCTGGCCACCGGCGACTACGACGTCACCGTGCAGCAAGTCCTGCAAGCCTTCACGGGTGACGCCCCGGGACTAGCCCAAACCATCGTCATGGAGTGGCGGCTCCCCCGCGTTCTTTCAGCGCTGGTGTTCGGCGCGGCCTTGGGAATGAGTGGCGGCATCTTCCAATCCATGACCCGTAACCCGCTGGGAAGCCCGGACATCATCGGCTTCAACACAGGCGCCTACACGGGAGCCTTGATCGTGATGCTGACTGTTGGTGGAGGCTACCTTGGTATTGCGGCCGGAGCCCTTGTTGGCGGAATCCTCACAGCATTGGCCGTCTACTTGCTTGCCTACCGGCGCGGCTCCCAGGGCTTCCGACTCATCATCGTGGGCATCGGCATCAGTGCCATGCTGGCTGCCTTCAACCACTGGCTGATCCTCCAAGCCGAGCTCGAGGCCGCCTTGGCTGCAGCTGTCTGGGGAGCCGGCTCCCTCAATGGCATCACTTGGGAGCAAGCGGCGCCTGCCGCCGTCGTGGTTCTTGTGGTTGGCTTGGCCACGCTGGCGGTGGCACGCCGGATGCAACTTCTGGAAATGGGCGACGACGCCGCACGCGCCTTGGGCGTCCGGGCAGAGCCCACCCGTTTGTTGTTGCTCATCCTGGGTGTCGCGTTGACGGCGGCCGTCACCGCCGTCGCTGGTCCCATCGCGTTCGTGGCCCTCGCGGCACCCCAGCTTGCTCGTCGTCTTACCCGAAGCGCCGGCATCACACTGGTGCCCTCCGCAGTGATGGGTGCCTTCCTCCTGGTTGCCAGCGATCTCGCGGCCCAGCGTTTGTTCGCGCCGATCCAGCTGCCTGTGGGCGTTGTGACGGTGTGCATCGGCGGTATCTACCTCGTTTGGCTGCTGGCCAGGGAAGCAAGGAAATCATGAGCCTCACCACTGCTGCACCACAGCTCCACGCTGAAGCACTGACCATCGGTTATGAGCAACGCATCATTTCCGAAAACCTCAATGTGCGCATCCCCGAGGGTCAGTTCACGGTGATCGTCGGGCCTAACGCCTGCGGTAAATCCACGCTGCTTCGCGCCCTCGCCCGGCTGATCAAGCCGCGGAGCGGGCAGGTTCTGCTCGACGGGAAATCCGTGACTGCACTGCCCGCGAAGGAACTGGCCCGCCGTCTGGGGCTCCTGCCGCAATCCTCCATCGCGCCCGACGGCATCACCGTTGCCGACCTCGTAGCCCGCGGCCGCTACCCGCACCAGAAGCTCCTGCGGCAGTGGTCTGAGTCTGATGAGATTGCGGTGGTCGAAGCGATGAGGGCCACCGGCGTCGCATCCTTATCCGGCCGACTGGTGGATGAACTGTCCGGCGGCCAGCGCCAGCGTGTGTGGGTGGCCATGGTTCTCGCCCAGCAGACTCCGCTTATGCTCCTGGACGAACCCACCACGTTCCTCGATATTGCCCACCAGATCGAGCTGTTGGAACTCTTCCGCGAGCTGAACCTGGACAAGGGCCACACCTTGGTTGCCGTGCTGCACGACCTCAACCACGCCAGCCGCTACGCGGACCACATCATCGCCATGAAGGACGGCGTGGTGGTGGCCGAGGGCGCTCCCACGGACGTGATCACTGAATCCTTGGTGGAAGAAGTGTTCGGCATGGCCTGCCGGATTATCGACGACCCCGTGACCCACACACCGCTGGTGGTTCCGTTGGGCAGGCCGCGACTACCCAACTAGGTAGCAGATCAGGTCGTTCTCAGCGCTCATAACGACCTGAAGTGCTGCTTACTTGGGTTAACGACGACGGCGACTCTCGCCTTTCGGTGAGGGTCGCCGCCGTCGTTTGCTTGAGTCCCTAGCGGGCTTCGAGCGCTGCTTTGGCCTTGGGGTCCGAGTCGTTCAGGAACTTCTCGATCCGCTCCGGCTCTTCAGCCTCGCCGATTGCAGAAGCGGCGCGACCCAATGCGTAGAGCGCCCGCAGGAAGCCCTGGTTGGGCTCGTGCTCCCAGGGGATGGGCCCGACGCCGCGCCAACCGTTGCGGCGCAGGGAATCCAGGCCGCGGTGGTAGCCGACACGGGCGTAGGCGTAGGACTCGATGGTCCGGCCCTCGGCCCAGGCTTCCTCCGCGAGGATGGCCCACAGAAGAGACGAAGTGGGGTTCTTCGCAACCAGATCCAGCGCCTCATTGCCGAGCGCCAGGTGCTGGTAGATCTCGGTTTCGGCGGGCAGGAGCGTGGGCTCCGGCCCCATCAGGTTCTTCCGGAATTCGTCGGACATTAGAAGGTCTTGCCAACCGATCCGAGCTGCTGGGCGGCTTCGACGATGCGCGCGGCCATGCCGGCTTCGGCCGAAGCGCCCCAGACGCGGGGGTCGTAGGTCTTCTTGTTGCCCATTTCGCCGTCGACCTTGAGGACGCCGTCGTAGTTGGAGAACATGTGGCCGGCAACCGGGCGGGTGAACGCGTACTGGGTGTCGGTGTCGATGTTCATCTTGATGACACCGTAGGAAACGGCGTCAGCAATTTCCTGCTCGGTGGAGCCCGAACCGCCGTGGAACACGAGGTCGAACGGGTTTTCCTTGCCGATCTTGGCGCCAACCTCGGACTGGATCTGCTTGAGCAGTTCCGGGCGGAGCTTCACATTGCCCGGCTTGTACACGCCGTGCACGTTGCCGAAGGTCAGCGCGGTGAGGTAGCGGCCGTTCTCGCCGGCGCCGAGCGCTTCGATGGTTGCGAGGGCGTCTTCGGTGGTGGTGTAGAGCTTCTCGTTGATTTCGTTCTCAACACCATCTTCTTCGCCACCGACAGTGCCGATTTCAACTTCGAGGATGATCTTGGCAGCTGCGGCGCGTTCCAGAAGCTCGCGGCCGATGCGCAGGTTCTCGGAGAGGACTTCGTGCGAGCCATCCCACATGTGCGAGTTGAAGATCGGGTCCTTGCCGGCCTTGACGGATTCCTCGGAAGCGGCCAGCAGCGGGAGGACGAAGTCCGCCAGCTTATCCTGCGGGCAGTGGTCCGTGTGGAGAGCGATGTTGACGTTGTAGTTCTTGGCAACTTCGCGGGCGAACGCGGCGAAACCGAGGGAACCGGCCACCATGTCCTTGATTGAAGCGCCGGACCAGTAGGCTGCGCCACCGGTGGAAACCTGGATGATGCCGTCGGACTCGGCCTCGGCGAAACCGCGGATCGCAGCGTTCAGAGTCTGCGACGACGTCACGTTGACCGCAGGGAAAGCGAATCCGCCAGCCTTCGCGCGGTCGATCATCTCGGAGTAAATCTCTGGGGTTGCAATGGGCATGGTGACTCCTATGCTGAATTCGTCTGTGGGTTGGTAACCCTGGAGTAGAGCGCTTACGGCTAGCACCCATCCTAGCGATATCCGCGGGGAGGCCGTGTTTCGGGTCACTGGGCGTTCTTAACACTTCCGCCGAGTTGGCATTTAACTCCCATGTTGCGGCGGGAGGTGGGTTATCCGTACAGCCAACAGTTGCTCGCCGGGCTCCTGTCCGCAAAGCGGCGCTCCAGAAAGAGGAAGGCCTGCGGGATCGCCGCCGCATACCCTCCAACGTGGGTAGCCCCGGCGGTGGTGTCGAAGTACACCGACGAACCCGCCGCGCACCAGCGCTTGGCCAGCTGGCGGCCCTGATCGTAAGGAATGACATCGTCCAGCACACTGTGGGAGAGCAGAACCGGAACCCCGGGTGCACGCCCGTTGCCGATTTTCTGCTCCGCGATCACCGGTTTGACCTGCGGCAGGTCCAACAGGGAACTCAGTTTTTCCCCCGACACCGTGAGCTTGGTGGTGTCCAGGAAGCCACTGGAGGCAATGGACTGCACAGTGCATTCCTGGTCCGTCGCGGCGATTTTCGCTTGACCGGCACCAGTGAGATATGGGCTAAGATTCAGTCCGCCGGCAGCACTCATGCCCGTCACGGCGTAGAGAAGAAAGCCGGTGTACAACCCGCCGTCGAGGTTGCGCCCCACTGCCGGAAGATCCGCGGGGACAGCACCGGCATAGGCGCCCTTGAGGTTCAGTTCCGGTGCGTACTGCGCCGCAAGCTCGACGGCGGCTGCCGAGGCGCCGCCGCCCTGGGAGTATCCGGCAAGGGCCACTGGTCCGCCAGCCACGAGCTGGGGGTTCCCAAGTCGCTGGGCCGCGCGGACAACGTCGAGCACTGCGTGCGCCTGCGATGCGCGAGCCATATATGTGTGGCTGCCAGGCGTGCCCAGCCCTTCATAATCGGTCACCGCAACGGAGTATCCCCGGGCCAGCAAACCGGCGATGAAGACGCCCTCGTACTCCTCGCCCGCAGCCATGGCCCGGGACGGCGCACACTGGTCGCCTTGCCCTTGTGTTCCTACGGCGTACCCCACCAGCGGACGCGCGCCCGCACCTATCCAAGGTGTGGACGGAACCAGGACGGTGCCGGTCATTGCGATGGGAACACCGGCGCTGTTCACGGATCGGTACATGACGCGCTGCACCGCGGCCTGCGCCCTGATGGTCTTAAGGGGATCGACGTAGAAGACCGAAGGCTCGGTCCGGATCACGTCGCCGTTGGTGGGTGGAAGCGCGGCCGGGGCCGCGTAAAAGTCGGCGGGCTCCGGGGCCGCAGTGGCAGCCCCACCGCTGCCCACCGCTAGCAGGAAAGCAAGGATAAAAGCTGAAGAAAGGCGAAGAGAAGGATGCTTCATTGAACCTCCAGTAGTAGCCGTGCTCCACGTTGAGCACGGTTCACGCCAGATGTTACTGATGAGTAACAACTTGGCCTAGGGATTCAGCGAATATTTCTTGCCGCGAGTCGGGGCAGCGGCGGCTACGAGACGGGCTGCTGGAACACGTGCCGGCGGACCCAGGCGTGCATGGCGATGGCCGCCGCGGAGGCTGCATTCATGGAGCGAGTGGAGCCGAACTGCTCAATGGAAAGCGTTGCGACG